>CALJIH010000141.1 GCA_937974135.1 uncultured Cocleimonas sp.
AAATTAAAAAAACTCCCATAAAACAACACTAATTAAGCTTTTTTCAAAAAGCCCTAAAAGTAGGGGGGTGTCTTTTAAAAGTCTGTTTTAATCGATTTATAAGTGTTTTCAACACTTTAATGCAAAATAATAAGTTATTGATTACGCGGTACAAGTTTCATCAAAAGTGGTAAAATAACCACATGTTTCATCTTTTCACTCGCTTAATTCGGCTAATAACTATCGCTTGGCTACTCTGCTTGCCTGCGCATTTATATGCTGCAAATATCGATTTTAAAGACTTTACACTTGAAGGTAGCCCCAAAAATTACAAAATCAATACCCGAGTCGAATTTGAATTAACCGACTATTTACGTAGTGCACTACAAAACGGTGTTACCTTGAATGCACGCATTCAGTTTCGTTTAGGCAAACATAAAAGCTGGTGGTTTAATGACGATACTCCACTACTAACAGTGCCTTTCCAACTCAAATACCATGCACTTAGCCGCCATTATCTGCTTTCCAGAAATGATACTAATGAACATTGGAATTTCTCAAATCTACCTTCTGCGGTGAGAAAACTCAATGAGTTACGAGAATATTCACTACCAGATATTTCATCTTCTTTAGGCGAAGGAAAATTCTATATTCTGGCTGCTGCAGATTTGAATCCTTCTAATTTAAATTTGCCATTACGTTTTCAATCTCTTTTCAGCGATCAATATAAATTAACCAGTGAAGGTGTGTTATGGCCCCTTCCGTAAGAACGTTCTTTTTTCAGGTATTTCCTGTTCTACTCACTTTTTTCTTGCTCATCACCTCATTTGTGATGTTAGGCATTGCTACCAAGAATCCTAATCAATCAAGTACCATCAATACTTGGTTAATTCCTTTAAACATCACAGTGCTGGTTATTTTGTGTTGTTTGATTATCTACAATGTCATCAAATCATTGAAACATTTGCGTTCAAAGAGAGCCGGATCTCGTTTCACTTTACGTCTTATGTATGCCTTCACATTACTCACAGTATTGCCTGTTTTGGTGGTCTCATACTTTTCTATGAATTTTATTGGAGATCGCATCGATAATTGGTTTGATGTGAAAATCGAAGGTGCACTAGATGATTCTCTCGATCTAGCTAGAAATTCGCTTGAAGTCAGAATGCGTCAGCATTTATTTGATTTAGAAAGAGTCGGCAATGCCTTGTCTCGATTAGACCCTCTCGATTACAGCTCCTTCATTGATCAACAAACTAAAATCATGGGTGCGTTTGAAATTGTTTTATTCGGCAGTAACCAACGCGTAATTGTTTACAGTACGGAAGAAACAGGAACCCTGTTACCCCATTTTCCGACTGAAGATATTATTCGTAGGCTTTCCACTAGAGACTATATGTATCAGTTAGAACCGGTAGGTGAAGACGGTCTTTTTTCACGTGTTGCCATTTCCGTTTCTCCCTCAAGCAGCCGCAGTAAATTAATATTGACGGCTTTATTTTCATTTTCAGACAAAGAAAGGATTCTTGCGGATAATGTTCAAGATACCTACACACAATATCAAGAAATCAGTTATCAAAAAGATCTAATCAAAAGGGGTTTTAGAATCACCTTATTATTGATAATGCTGTTATCTATGTTGTTCTCTGTTTGGGCGGCGTTTATCTATTCGATAAGACTTACCAAACCTGTACGTAATCTTTTAAGCGCAACCCAGGCGGTTGCCTCAGGTGATTTACAAAAGAAACTTGAGGTCGACAAGAATGACGACTTTAGTCTATTAGCTCGCT
Source organism: uncultured Cocleimonas sp. (assembly GCA_937974135.1). Lineage (GTDB taxonomy): Bacteria > Pseudomonadota > Gammaproteobacteria > Thiotrichales > Thiotrichaceae > Cocleimonas. The sequence goes on from CALJIH010000141.1 coordinate 1,770, forward strand.
CGTTCAACCTTATGACAGCACGACTCTCAAACGCGCAAAAAGAAAGCGCCGAAAGTCAGTTACAAGTACAGCGACAACACGATTATTTAAATACGGTACTTGGAAGTTTAACCTCAGGTGTCATCACCCTAGATAATAATTTTGAAATTCGTCGAATCAATAAAGCAGCAGAACAGCTATTTGATATCAAACTCTCTGATTTCAAAGGAAAGACTTTGAAGAAGATGGCTAGTCAAACAGAGGGCTTACTGCCACTTTATGGGGCTGTAATGCCATACTTATTGAAATCTGAAAACAGTGAAAATACTGCAGACAAAGATTGGCAAATTGAATTAACCCTAATCTTAAAACACATAAAACACAATTTAGTCTGTCGAGGTTTAGTCTTACCTGAATTAATTGACGGTGAGCTCGGTTATGTTTTAGTGATTGACGATATCAGTGAAGTGATTCAAGCAGAACATGATGCCGCATGGGGCGAAGTGGCACGTCGCCTAGCCCATGAAATAAAAAATCCACTTACACCTATTCGTTTATCTGCTGAAAGACTACAACATCGCTTGAAACCTAAGCTAGACGAGGAATCAGCTGAGCTATTGCAGAGAATGAGTAATACTATCGTGCATCAAGTTGATAGTATGAAAACCATGGTTGATGCTTTTAGTGAATACGCTAAAACGCCAGAAATTACGCTGAGAAATATCAACATTACTGGCCTGATTCGAGAAGTTGTTGAACTCTATCGAATCAATCAATTTAATGCTGAAATAGTATTAGACCTTGAAGGTACGCCAATACTCAATATTGACGGAGATAGAATCAGGCAATTACTGGTTAATTTGATTAAAAATGCATTAGATGCGATGCATGAAAATAATGATAAAAAGAGAAAATCTATTTTAACGATCTGTGGTTCAGTCGAAACAAATAAAGAAAATAAACAACACTACAAACTGACCTTGAGCGATAATGGACCAGGTATTGAAGAAGCGTTATTGCCTAATTTATTTGAACCTTATAAAACGACAAAAGATCATGGGGATGGCTTAGGCTTAGCTATTGTAAAAAGAATCGTTGAAGAACATGATGGACGCGTTATTGCAAAGAATAATAAAGACCAAGGCGCAAGTATGCATGTTTTTTTACCCTATGAAAAAAGCTTACAAAGAGGTATAGAATGACAGCAAAATATATTCTTGTTGTAGATGATGAGCCAGATATAAGACAGTTAGTCAGTGAAATACTGGAAGATGAAGGCTACGAAGTAAAAACGGCTGAAAATGCAGAAGAAGCAAAAGAATTAAGACGTAAACGTAGACCTGATTTAATCTTATTGGATATCTGGATGCCCGGACAGGATGGTATTTCACTGTTAAAAGACTGGCAGGAAAAGGGTTCATTAAGCTGTCCAGTTGTTATGATGTCTGGCCATGGCACCATAGAAACTGCTGTAGAAGCAACACGTTTAGGTGCACATGATTTTATTGAAAAACCCCTTTCAATGGCCAAGATGTTGTTGTGCATTGAGAACGCCATGCGTTCAGACCAACTTACCCAAGAAAACAAAGAACTCCGCGAACAGATTATCGCCCCGCAATATCCTGTCGGCAGCAGCGATATTATGAAAACGCTTAGAGAACAAGCTAAAAGAATCGCGCAAAACAGCGGCACAGTAATCATTTATGGTGAAACGGGTGTTGGAAAAGAAGTTTTTGCTCGTTATATTCATGCCAACAGCGACAGTAAAGAGAACCCTTTTGTTAAAGCAAATGTTTCAACAATCAAAGAGAAGGAACTGAGCAAAGAGATTTTTGGTTGCGAAGAAGGTGAAGATGTCCATTACGGATTATTCGATAAAGCCAGAGGTGGCACTTTATATATTCCAGAAATTTCAAGTTTACGTAAAGATACCCAAGCTCTTTTATTAAATGCTCTAAAAGATGGCTTTTATACGCGAGTAAATGGCAAGGATAAGATAAAACTCAATCTAAAACTCATCGTATCCTCTCAACATGATTTAAATGATGATGTTGAAGCAGATTTATTTGATCAAGAGTTATATCAAATGTTGAGTATTGTTCCATTGATGATACCGAGTTTGCGAGACCATCCAGAAGATGTACCAGAGCTTTTAAATTATTTTGTAGAACAGCAGATTGAGCGTGAATCTCTTCCTTACCGACATTTTTCGGTGCCCTCTCAAAACTTTCTGCGTAACCACAAATGGTTAGGTAATATTCGTGAACTCAGTAACATCGTGCAACGCTTATTAATTTTAGGAACGGATACAGAAATAACTCAAGAAGAAGTTGAAGAAGCAATCGGCAGCGAAGTGCCTATATTTAATCAACCCATAGCCCAAAATACTGAGAACTTATTTGATTTACCTTTGCGCTTAGCAAGAGAACAATTCGAACACGATTACCTTGATTATCAACTTAAACAAGTCGAAGGTAATGTGAGTAAATTAGCCGAGTTAGTACAAATGGAGCGCACGCATCTTTATCGAAAAATGCGTTCTTTAAAAATAGATCCCAAACAATACGGAAAATAACAATGCTTGATACTTATAATATTAATAGAGCATTCGGGTATTAATTGTGAATATTGTTATTTTAGGTGCAGGACAAGTGGGTCGTTCTTTAGCCAGAAATTTGACCATTGAAGATAACGATATCACTATCATCGATACTGATGTTATCGCTCTTCGAGAATTACGCGAAAAACTCGATATCAATACGCGTGTAGGAGAAGCTTCTCATCCTGATGTATTAGAACAAGCGAACGTAAACGATGCTGACATGTTAATAGCCGTTACTAATAGTGATGAAATTAATATGATGGCATGTCAAATTGCTTATAGTCTATTTCGAACTCCCACTCGTATTGCTCGAGTTCGGGCAGCGGGTTACTTAGAACATCCAGAATTATTTACACCTGAGCTTATTCCTGTTGATGTACTCATAAGCCCTGAACAATTGATCACGAATTATATTTTTCGATTAATCTCAAACCCTGGTACCACTCAAGTTTTAGACTTTGCTAATGGAAAAGTGAGATTAGTTGCTGTTAAAGCTTATCATGAAGGACCATTGGTCGGTCATGAGCTAAAAGATATCAATGAGCATTTACCCGAAGTTAAAGTAAGGGTTGCCGCTATTTTCAGAAAAGGGAAATCCATCAAGCCCACTGGTAATACGGTGATTGAAGCCAATGATGAATTATTTGTAATCGCAAGTGCACAACACATTCGTGCGGTTGTCAGTGAGTTAAGAAGTGTCGACCGCCCCTATAAACGCATTATGATTGCTGGTGGAGGAAACGTCGGCAGACGCCTAGCTAACGCATTGGAGGAAGGTCGATATAAAGTGAAGATTATCGAAAAATCACCAGATAATGCCAAAAAGTTAGCCGAAACACTCAATAAAACTATCGTTCTCGAAGGAGATGCTGCTGATGAATCATTACTGTTTGAAGAAAGCATCGAAGATGTCGATATCTTTTGTGCCTTAACCAATGATGATGAGGCAAATATTCTCTCTGCGATGTTAGCTAAACGACTCGGGGCAAGAAAAGTGATGTCGCTTGTTAATCGTACTGGTTATGTTGATCTCGTAGAAAGTGCGAACATTGATCATGCAGTTTCCCCACAACAAATAACCATTGGAGCATTACTCACACACGTGAGAAGTGGCGATATTGTATCTGTACATTCTCTACGAAAAGGCGCGGCAGAAGTTATCGAAGTCATTGCTCACGGCGATGCTGGCAACTCAAGAGTGGTGGGTAAAACACGCGATGAGTTAAAACTCCCACCTGGGGTAGCTATCGGCGCAATCGTAAGAGATGATGATGAAGTTATCATGCCGCATAATGATATGGTTATTGAAGACAATGATCATGTTATTCTCTTTCTAGCAGATAAACGTTATATACCAGCTGTCGAGAAGATGTTCCAAGTAGGCTTAAGTCACATTTAACGATTCTTTTATCGATCAAATAATCATATGCAATTTTACGTCATCCAACGCATTCTAGGGCTCCTCATGGTGTTATTTAGCTTTACCATGCTGCCTCCCGTATTGGTGGGTTGGATTTATGATGATTTATCGTTGACCCCCTTTATCAAAGGATTTTTATTAGTTCTGATTGTGGGCTCAATACTATGGTTTCCGGTCAGGCATCGAAAACGAGAATTACGTTTACGTGAAGGGTTTCTCGTTGTGGTTTTATTTTGGACGGTACTTGGGCTATCTGGTTCTGCTCCTTTTATTTTCTCAAATGAATTACAAATATCCTTTGTGGATGCCGTATTTGAATCTATTTCTGCATTAACCACTACAGGAGCAACAGTCATCGTTGGTCTTGATGACCTACCAAAATCAATCTTATTTTATCGCCAATTCCTGCAATGGTTAGGTGGTATGGGCATCATCGTCTTGGCAGTAGCGATACTGCCGATGTTAGGTATTGGTGGCATACAGTTATATCGCGCTGAATCACCCGGACCAGTAAAAGATTCTAAACTAACACCACGAATTAAAGGTACAGCTAAACTGTTGTGGATTATTTATGTCACTTTCACCATAACCTGCGCCCTAGCCTATTATTTCGCGGGCATGGATGCATTTGACGCTATTAGCCACAGCTTTTCGACAGTAGCTATTGGGGGCTTTTCTACTCATGATGCGAGTATTGGGTATTTCTCCAGCCATACCATTGAATTCGTTGCAGTGGTATTTATGTTGCTCTCTGGTGCCAATTTCAGTTTACATTTTATTGCTTGGCGAAGCATGAGTTTGAGTGTTTATCAGAGAGATTCTGAATTCCGCTTATATGGTTTTATGCTACTTATCTTAACCATTATTACGATTACTTATCTTTATACACAGCATGTTTACGGTAGTCTTACCGAGTCTTTTTATAATGCTATGTTCCAAGTCGTCTCAATTGCCACAACGACAGGCTTTACCACGACCAACTATAGTTACTGGCCAGGTTTCCTACCCGTATTACTCGTATTTGCCAGTTTTATCGGTGGTTGTGCTGGTTCAACTGGTGGAGGCATGAAAGTTATTCGTGTGCTGTTACTGTTTAAACAGGGCTGGCGTGAAGTTCTTAGGCTAATTCATCCTAATGCAAGAATAGCCATTAAACTCAATCAAAAACCCGTTGAAAGAAATATCATTCAAGCAGTTTGGGGATTCTTTTCGGTTTACGTTGGTATCTTTGTATTGTTTATGTTGATGCTAATGGCGTCTGGTATGGATCAAATAACGGCCTTCTCCGCGATTGCCGCCACATTAAACAATCTTGGCCCAGGGCTCGGAGAAGTCGCTGCTAATTATAAGAACGTAGAAGACTTCCCAAAATGGCTGCTATGCTTTTCGATGCTATTAGGGCGTTTGGAAATCTTCACATTACTGGTTGTACTAACTCCTGCTTTTTGGCGAAATTAATGTTTGAAAAGACACCCTCCTACTTTTATGAGGTTTTACAAACCTTACCCTATAGATTGGATTGATTAGATTCCACCAAATATAAGTGATGAATAATACTATTAACAACAATACTGAAATGCATATTGATGCTGTTCTTACTTGGGTTAATGGTGAGGACAAGGCTTGGCAAGAAAAAATCAATCAATATCTTGATGAGAAGATAGACTTCAACAAAAAAACACAAAGTGTTAGATACAATTCAATTGGCGAAATTGATATAGC
>CALJIH010000142.1 GCA_937974135.1 uncultured Cocleimonas sp.
TTACAATTGCTGATGCTGGGAAAATAAATATGCCAATTTTTTAGCAACTTCATCGCTGGGCATGCTGGATTTACGCGTTTTTAAATCGACATGCAAAAGAAATTGTTCGTCTGTGCACACTAATTCATCTTTTGCATTGTACATTTGATGTTGTAATTTTAGCTTTTTGCCCTCACCTAATAAGACTTTAGACAACACATAAATTTCTTCTCCTGCAACGCATTCTGATATGTATTTAATATGATTCTCAACGGTGAAGTAACTTTTACCACTATCCACATAAGCTTGATCAGCACCAATTATTGCCATCACTTCAGTCGCAGCATCCGAAAATACTTGGCCGTAACGGCTTTCATTCATGTGATTATTGTAATCTGTCCAATTAATTGGAATTACCCGTTCTACAGTTTTTAATAAGCTCGCATTCTTTTTATTTTCCTCTTGAGTTTGGGGTTGTTTAAGACTTTTATCGACATTATTTAGTAACTCTCCTGCACCCCAGTTTCGACCTTTAAGCGCACGCATCATACTGACTAAATTATCATCACGAATACGTTCTAATTCACGAATCGAGTGATGACCAGATTGTTGATCTGATTGCCCTGCGATTTTATCTACTAGCTCGTCGGTAAGTTCGGGCACATCCATGAGTTTTGTCCAAGGCCATTCCAAGCATGGTCCGAACTGGCCAATGAAATGTGCCATGCCAGCTTCACCACCCGCAATACGATAGGTTTCGAACAAGCCCATTTGCGCCCAGCGCAAACCAAAACCATAGCGGATGACGTCATCAATTTCTTTGGTAGTGGCGATGCCATCATTGATTAGCCATAAGCCTTCGCGCCAAACGGCTTCAAGCAAACGATCACCAATATGAGCGTCAATTTCTTTGCGTACATGCAAAGGAAACATGCCCAAGCTATCTAACACATGTTTTGCATTGACGACAGTATCTTCATCACCGACTAACTCTACCAAAGGTATCAAATACACAGGATTAAAAGGATGTGCGACAATAATCTGCTTGGGACGAGCAGAATCTTGTTGCAATTCGCTTGGCTTAAAACCAGAAGTTGATGAAGCAATAATGGCGTTTTCATCAGCGACGGCTTCAAGCAGTCTAAAAATTTTATGTTTAAAGTCTAAACGCTCTGGAACCGCTTCAACAATCCACTCGCTTCCTATTACTGCATCTTCCAATGATTCGGCGATGGTTAATTTTCCTGATTCGGGAAGCTTATGATCGTACAAGCCAGGTAATGCATTCAACGCGTTATTCATAACTTCTTGTATCTTACGTGGTGCTTCCGGATCAGGGTCGTAAACGTTCACGTCCCAACCCATGAGTAAAAACCGAGACACCCAACCTGCGCCAATAACCCCAGCACCTAATACACAGGCTTTTCTATTTATTGTTGTTGTCATTATCTTGGCGCCCTCTTAGTCAATCCCAGTTTTTCACGAACTTCTGCGGGCTTCATAATCGATGAGCCCATCGCTTCGATAATGGTAACAGCTCTTTCGACTAAGGCTTCGTTAGTGGCTGGTACGCCTTTATCCAGCCAGATATTATCCTCCAACCCAACGCGCACATTACCTCCGGCTAACACCGCTGCTGCAACGTAAGGCATTTCATTTCGCCCTATGGAAAATGCCGACCAATCCCAATCACTAGGAATATTATTTACCATCGCCATAAAGGTATTCATATCATCAGGAGCACCCCAAGGAATTCCCATACATAGTTGCACCATTGCTGGACTGTTTAAAATACCCTGATCGACCAGATTTTTTGCTAGCCATAAATGTCCAGTATCAAAAGCTTCTATTTCTGGTTTAACCTCAAGTTCTGTCATCATCTTACCCATCGCTTCTAACATTCCCGGAGTATTTGTCATGACATAATCGGCCTCAGCAAAATTCATCGTGCCACAATCGAGGGTACAGATTTCTGGCAGACAGTCAGCAACATGCTCCATACGATCTTCAGCATTGCCCATGTCCGTTCCTTCTTGCAACGGTAACGGTTTTGACGCAGGTCCAAAATACAGATCGCCACCCATCCCAGCTGTTAGGTTTAACACTACATCGGTGGCACTATCACGAACGCGTTCAGTAAGTTCTCGATAAAGTTTAGGATCGCGCGAAGCTACGCCTGTTTCCGGATCACGCACATGGCAATGCACAATTGCCGCGCCCGCTTGAGCGGCTTTAATTGCGCTAGCTGCGATTTGCTCGGGTGAACGCGGTACGTTTGGGTTTCTATCTTGTGTTCCACCTGAGCCTGTAACAGCACAGGTAATGAAAACATTTTTATTCGTTTGTAATGGCATTGCGCATTCCTTAATCTCGAAAATTATTCAAAGAATAATGACAAAACTCATATTTATTGCACTACAATTTACGTATTATTTTATACTTAAAACGTAATTCGATGAATTTACTACCAAAAGTAGAGGGGTGTCTTTTTAAGCCATTAAACGATCTCATTATGCATAAACACAATACGCAAAAAGTAACAATCCTTGTCTTGTCTGACTCATCGATGATGAGCTTGTCTGCTGTTGTCGACCCTTTGCGTGCTGCGAATCGCTTATCTCGCCTACCCTTATTTGACTGGAAGATAGTTTCACTGGATGGTGATTCCATCTGTCTTACCTGTGGAATTGAAATCAAAGCGGATGAAGCACTTTCTCAAAATGACAAGGGTGATTTATTAGTTGTAATCGCTGGTTTTGATCATGAAATACAGGTTAAAACCAAACACCTATTTGCACTTCGACAAATTGCACCTAGCTTTAAAATGATTTGTTGTGTTGAGGCAGCAACCTGGGTACTCGCTCGAGCCGATATCATCAAACATCATCATGTAACCACTCACTGGGAGGATACTGAACAATTAGCAGAAAAATACCCCAAGCTTGATGTCAGAAATGAGCGCTATGTGATTGACGGAAATATTTGGTCAAGCGGTGGCGCATCTCCAGCTTTGGATATGATGTTGCATTATCTGCG
>CALJIH010000143.1 GCA_937974135.1 uncultured Cocleimonas sp.
AATGTTTTAAAAATAGTTTCGTCAATCACTTATAAAAACTTCAAAGGAGAAGATTAAATGAAAACCCTAAGTCAAAAGGTATACAACGCAATATTATTACTATTTGTTATTGGATTATTTGGTTGCGGAGGCGGCGGCGGAACCAATGAAGGCGGAGGAGATAATAATGGTGGGGGTGCAAATGAAATACCAGCTAGAACCACTTCTACTCAATATTTATTACATTTTGCTCAATGGGATGGCGCTAAATATAATTATATTGATGAAAACCGTATTACTAATGTACCACCTAACACAGACTTTGAGCGTTGGGCGGTAGAACAAACTGTAGATGATATTAGTCTTTATTTTTTTAAATCAGGTACAGGTAACACTATTAGGCATTTTCCATTAAACCGTAACACAGAAAGTTTTGAATATAAGCGTGACTATACAATAGTAGGAGCACCTGCTGATGCAAAATTTGGTAAGTTTGGAGCCTCACGTGGCACTCTACTTTATCTGCAAAGTCAGTCTAATCCCGCTAAGTTTTATCTTTTTACTTATGACTCAGGACAAGAGCGTTACGAATATGATGATAGTTCGTATCAGTTAGCAAACATCCCTAGTGATGCAGATTTAAATCGATGGGGTGTAACTACAGATGCCTTGGGATTTACTTTCTTATATACCTTTCAAGAAGGGTCTAACACCACTGTTTATGAGTTTAAAGGTGACCTGTTTAATCCCAGAACATTAGTCTTTTCAGATACTCAAATCATTTCGGGTATTCCTTCGACTGCTGATTTTTCTGATTTTGGAACCTCAGGTGTTACTTTCTCAATGAATTTTATTGAAACTAATACTACAGAGATTATTTGTGGTCGAGAAGGTGAAAGAGCGTGTAAAATAACGGAACGAATTCCTTCTTGCGATGCTGGTCTTGTTGAAGACTTTATGACACAGAAATGTGTTAAAGAATAACAATAACTATGAATACTATTTACAGCCAGAATTTAATTCTGGCTTTTTTGTGTACATAGGAAACGCTAATTATATTTAAAATTTTAAGAAGACAAATGACCAAAAAATAGTGGGCGTCTTTTTTATAATTAAATTAAAAATAAATGAGGGGATTTCTACTTCTAATTCGCATTAATAAATAAGCACTTTTGATAAATGTATTTTTAAGAATTAATGGGAAGAGGATAAGAATATGATAACCAAGAACTTATTTAGTGTAGTTATGCTGACGTTATTAATGCTTTTCAGTTTTGAAATATTAATACCAAAAACAGCAGAGGCAGCGAATTGTGGTGGTAACAATCAACGACCGTGCAATATCTGGGAGCGCATTCCCAGCTGTAATAAAGGTTTATATGAAGACTTTAGAGCAAAAAAATGCCGTGTCAATAAAAAGAAGAAGCTCAATTGTGGTGCCTTAAACCAACGTCCTTGTAATGTTTGGGAGCGTATCCCTTCTTGTAATAAAGGATTAGTTGAAAATTTACTAGCGCATCGTTGTGTTCAAGGAAGTGGAAGCGTCGGTAGTGATATTAAAAGAAATGCAGAGGCTGTTCTTAGAGATTCAGCTACAATTTTAAGTACTATGGGAGGATATCTTGCCTGTTTTGACAAGAGATTGTTAGAACAAGCTATAAGCAAAAAAGACGCTGCTTACGCCAAAAAACTACAAAATTCACACTGCGTAAAACGCATGGGTGGCATTGCTTATAGCCAAGGTTATAACACATTGACTGTCGGTATTTCTGGTGGTGGTTCTTTTATTATTGGTGGTTTTTTAGATACTGGATTCGCTTTTGATACCAAAGGTAGACGTAATCCAACCTTATACCAAACCAAAGCGATTAACGTTGGCATACAAGCAGGCGGTGGCGCTGGAGTAAATATCGGTTTATATAAAGGCTCAAATGCAGTCGATGCAAGAGGCAGTGATACCCAAGGTTTTAGCTTCGAAGCGGGTGCAGGTGCGGGCGGCGGCACGGGTATTTGGTATGACTATAATGGTAAATTAGATGGCATCTCCGTATCCGCAATCGTCGGCGCATCTGGCAAAGCGGGCTCTTATAACCGCGTTACAACATCCTATTACAATTTATCTGGTCCAACCTATATTAATTGTGGCGCCAAAGACCAAAGAGCATGCAAGGTATGGGAGAGAGTACCGAGTTGTAATAAGGGATTGTACGAACAACTTCCACAAGGTATTTGCCGTGCCAAAACAGCCTTACGCTGTGGCGGATTAAACCAACGTGCCTGTAAAGTGTGGGAACGTGTACCCAGCTGTAATAGAGGTTTATACGAAAAGTTCCCCACCGGAATGTGTCGTGCTAAAGCGAAACCAAAACCAAAGCCGAGATTACAATGTGGTGCTAGAAACCAAAGACCCTGCAAACTTTGGGAGCGAGTACCTAGCTGTAATCATGGTTTGAAAGAACATATCTTTAAAGGTAGATGCCTAAAGTAAGTTCTCTCTAATCATGGACTAAACTGATTAGAAAACTACTTAAAAGTGGGGGGGTGTCTTTTAAATATTCTATAAAGACACCTCCTTACTTTTTGAATAACAATACGTTTTTATCGTTTAAAAATGGTATGGCACTTATGCAAAGCTAGTAAAACTTGATTTTTTATGCCTTCTCTATAAACATCGCATCGCCATAACTGAAAAAACGATATTTCTCATTAACCGCATGAAGATAGGCCGACATAATATTGTCATATCCACTAAACGCAGATACCAACATGAGTAAAGTTGATTCTGGTACGTGGAAGTTTGTGATCATTGCATCGACCACATTAAACGTAAAACCGGGTGTTATAAATAAACGCGTATCCCCTGTAAATGGTTGAATAATCGCCGTTTCTTTTGCTGCAGATTCTAAACTTCTGACGCTAGTTGTACCTACGGCTACGACTTTTCCACCACGAGCTTTACATGCTGCAATGGCATCACAGGTTGCTTGATCAACCTCTACCCATTCGGCATGCATTATATGTTCTTCAACCTTCTCGACACGTACTGGCAAAAATGTTCCTGCGCCTACATGCAGTGTGACTTTCGCTGTTTCAACACCTTTGTCTGCTAAGGCTTGAAGTAATTCTGGAGTAAAATGTAAACCAGCAGTTGGCGCTGCGACTGCTCCAACTTTTTCTGCAAAAACCGTTTGATAACGCTCTTTGTCTGCTTCTGTATCTTCACGTTCTATATAGGGCGGTAAGGGTATATGTCCAAATTTTTCTAGAAGTTCGTAAACACTTAAATCATGATGAAATTCGATTTCGAATAAAGTGTCATGCCGTGCAATAACTTCAGCATTAATTTGATTTTCAAGGAGTAATCTTCCACCTGATTTTGGTGATTTATTCGCACGTACATGCGCCATTGCACGGTGATTATCTAACACGCGTTCGATCATAACTTCGGCTTTGCCACCCGTTTCTTTTTCACCAATAAGACGAGCAGGGATGACGCGGGTATTGTTAAAGATAAGTAAATCATCTGGATTGATTAAATCCAAAATATCATTGAAGTGTTTATCGATGACTTGCGCAGGGTTTTGGCTTGTATCTAAATGAAGTAGCCGACTTGCAGAACGCTCTTCTAAGGCTTCTTGTGCGATGAGTTCAGGTGGTAAATCGTAGGTGAAATCACTCAACTGCATGTTTTGTTACTGTTTGGTTTTTAACTTGTAATTATTGCTTTTATTCTTCGACAGGACGTTTGGGTACTACAACACCCGCTTCACCACGGATAATCGCTTTACCATCTACCATACAAGAAACTTTCATTTTGATACGACCATTTTTCTCATTAATTTCAGAGACTTCAGCTCGTGCAGTTACTTCATCATCAATAAAAGCTGGCTTTCGAAAACGCATATTTAACTCGACAAAAATTGCACCTGGCCCTGGTAGATCATTTCCAAGAATTGCAGAAATTAATGATGCAGATAAGGCTCCGTGAGCAATACGTTTACCAAACATACTTTGCGCCGCATAATCAGCATCAGTATGAACAGGATTAAAATCGCCAGACAATTCTGCGAATGCGTTAATTTTCTCCGCGTCAACAATCATGGTTTTCTCATGAAACATGCCGACTGATAAATCTTCGAGATAATGCCCTTGTGAACTTTTATTAGTCATGAATTAATTATATTTCTGATAAAAAAATATGGTGCCGATGGTCGGAATCGAACCGACACTCCCGAAGGAACAGGATTTTGAATCCAGCGCGTCTACCAATTCCGCCACATCGGCACAGATTCAAGTGCGGGAGTATATCAGCTAGTATTGAAAAGAAAACATCCCAATATCATTATTTGTTGCTTATTCAATTAGAAACATACAAAAAGTAGGGAGGTGTCTTTAAAATGTGGATTCAAACACAAAAAAGCCTCGTTAACGTAGCTAACGAGGCTTTAAGTAAAACTAGATTAATTTAAAAAATTAACCCAAAGCTTTCTTTAACGTAGCACCCATTTCAGAAGGATTCAAAGTAACAAATGCACCAGCAGCCTCAAGTGCATCAATCTTAGATTGCGCGGTTCCTTGGCCACCAGAGATAATTGCACCCGCATGACCCATACGTTTGCCCGGAGGTGCTGTAACACCTGCGATGAAACCAACGACTGGTTTAGTCATATTGTCTTTCATCCAAGCCGCACATTCTTCTTCGTCAGTACCACCGATTTCACCACACATTACGACCGCTTCAGTTTCAGGATCATCATTAAACATTTTCAGTACGTCAATGTGTTTTAGACCATTTACTGGATCTCCACCGATACCAACACATGAAGATTGACCCATGCCTAGTGCCGATACTTGGTGAACTGCTTCATAAGTTAAAGTACCGGAACGTGAAACGATGCCAACTTTACCTTTTTTGTGAATGTAACCTGGCATGATTCCAATTTTAACTTCGTCTGGGGTAATGACACCCGGACAGTTAGGACCAACAAGTACTGTTTTACTGTTCATTTTACGCATGCGATCGCGTGTTTTAATCATATCAGCAACAGGAATTCCTTCTGTGATACAGATGACTAGATCCAACTCTGCATCCACGGCTTCATCAATTGCAGAGGCTGCAAAACGTGGTGGTACGTATATAACCGAAGCATTCACACCGTGCTGTTCTTTTGCATCTTTAACGGTGTTATAAACTGGCACACCTTGTACTTCTTGGCCTTCTTTACCAGGTGTTACCCCTGCAACGAAACAGTCTCTACCATGAGCGTATTCTAAACACTGAGTAGTATGAAATTCACCTGTGTTACCAGTAATACCTTGAGTAACAATGCGTGTATCTTTATTGATTAAAATAGACATTATTTATACTCCTTTAAGCTTTCACTGCAGCTACGATTTTTTCTGCAGCATCAGCCATGGTAGTAGCTGTTTGTAATTTAACATCAGAATCATCAAGAATCTGACGGCCTCTTTCAACATTTGTACCTTCTAAACGAACCACTAGAGGCACTGTCATATCAACCTGTTGTGCAGCTGCTACGATACCTTCTGCAATAACATCACATTGCATGATTCCACCAAAAATATTTACTAAAATGCCTTCAACGTTTTTATTACCAAGCATAATTTTAAATGCTTCAGTAACTTGTTCCGCATTTGCGCCACCACCAACATCCAAGAAATTTGCCGGATCACCACCATATAGTTTAATAATATCCATGGTTGCCATAGCAAGGCCCGCGCCGTTTACTAAACAACCGATATTGCCATCTAAAGAGATATAAGAAAGATCCCATTTTGAGGCTTCAATTTCGTTATCATCCTCCTCATCTAAATCACGGTATTCCATGATTTCTGGTTGACGATACAATGCGTTTGAGTCGATATTAAATTTCGCATCAAGTGCGATAACTCGATTATCACCCGTCACTACTAATGGGTTGATTTCAGCTAATGAGGCATCTGATTTAACAAATGCTTCATATAAACCAGCAAGAAAATCAGCACCTTCTGCTACAGCTTCAGCAGGTATACCAATTTTTGCACACACATCTTCTGCTTCTGCACGGTCAAGACCATCAGTTGGATCTACAAATATTTTAAGAATTTTTTCAGGGGTATGTTCAGCAACTTCTTCGATATCCATACCGCCTTCAGAACTACACATCAACACGACTTTTTGTGTTTCGCGATCTACCAATGCACCGATATAAAGTTCATCAGCAATATCTGCACCTTCTTCAATGTAAAGTCGTTTGACTTCTTTACCTTCAGCACCTGTTTGAGGCGTAACTAGCTGCATACCTAAAATAGCATCGGCATATTCACGGACTTGCTGCATAGATGTGGCAACTTTTACGCCACCTCCTTTACCTCGTCCACCCGCGTGTATTTGTGCTTTAACTACCCAAACATTACCGCCTAGTTTTTCTGCCGCTGCAACGGCTTCATCAACTGTAAAGCAAGCAATACCTCGAGGAGTGGTAACTCCATATTTTCTCAGAATTTCTTTACCCTGATATTCATGTACGTTCATTGTTTTCTCTAGTATTTAGTGAAAGATTAGTTTGATGTATAGGCTCATATATTATCCTTAGAAAAACCCATAGCGCGCAGTATCATACTACAATTACAGAATCAATATAGGCGGGTATTCGCCTATAAGCATAGTTTTTAATAATCTTTATTGATTTGTAAATCTTATGTTTGTAGTGAAATCAATCAGCATAATTTATAAGATCGCGCGTATAATGACTATTTTTTGATAAATTATTTGAGTTTAATCATGTTTGGACGGCTTTTTCTTATTCTCGTTCTGCTGGCAGTCAGCTTGTATATTGTAAAATACCTTCGTACAAAGCTGGACCAGTCACAAAAGCACAATGATAAAGACTCAAAAGATAATAACCAGAATACTAAAAAACTCATGGTTAAGTGCCAACATTGTGGTCTGCATATTCCAGAAAAAGAAGCGATAAAAAAAGGGGATAATACATTTTGCAGCTTGGAGCACGCCAAAAAGGAGCTTTAGACACTAATATTGGGGGAATAAATTACTCAGACTTAGTTGTTACTGCTGATCGCTGGGCGCCTCTACAGTTATATTGTATTTACCGTTTGATACTTGCTGGTATTTTTCTCGTGTTTTCACTAACCGAGATTACCTCTGTAAATATCGGCACGTCTAAAAGTCAATTATTTGCAATTTCCGTAAATACCTATTTAGGGTTTGCTTTACTAGGTGTGTTTTTATCGCATATAAGAAAACCTAGTTCTACCAAGCAGCTCTATTTGAATTCAACAGTTGATATTATTTTTCTATTATCAGTTGTATTCACCAGTGGGGGTCTAAGTTCTGGTTTAGGAATTTTAATTTTATTACCGGTTATTTTACCCAATATTTTAAATCCTGGTCAGATATCACTGTTACTATCAGCATTAACCGTACTTGCATTAATGGGTATTCAAGCCTTTATGCAAAGTCAGATAAAAGATGGTTCTTATGAGGTTTTTCATACGGGTGTTTTATCATTATTTATAATGACGATCTCGTGGGTTGCCGGAACATGGTTTGAAAAAGCATCTATCACAGCAGAATTAGCCAAGCGTCGTGGCATTGATTTAGAAAACTTATCACAACTCAATCAGTCAATACTCGATCAATTACAAACAGGCATTGTTGTCCTTGATCATAATGCAGCTATCAGACATTTAAATCCCACAGCTTGGGATATGCTGGGTCAACCAGATGATTGGCGTTCGCATCAATTAAAAGAATACGCACCAGAACTCAGTAATCATTTAGAGTTCTGGAAAGCGAATGTTGCACCTAAAGTCGCTAGTTATGATCTCAAACACTGGAAATCTACTGAATTCACCTTACGCTTATCTCAGCTTGGAATACGTAACCAAGGTGTAGTGTTGATGTACATCGAAGACACTAGAATGCAACGAGAAAAACAACAAGACGTTAAAATGGCTTCTTTAGGTCAGTTAACGGCAAATATTGCCCATGAAATTCGAAATCCGTTAGGTGCAATTAGTCATGCGGCACAATTACTTTCAGAATCTCCTGATTTAGATAAAGCCGATGAACGAATGATTCAAATCATTCAGGCCAACTCCAAACGTATGAATGGCACTATCGAGAGTGTGTTAAATCTTTCTCGTAAAAATAATCCTAAACGTGAACATATCCGTTTAAAACTTTGGCTGAATGAGTTTGTAAATGAATTCATCATGCAATCTTCACTTAACAAAAAACAAATTGGCTTATTTTTAGATTTGCCTGATGCGTCAATACAATTTGATCCTATGCACCTTCATCAAGTGATGTGGAACTTGTGTAGAAATGCTGAAAAGTATGCTCGTGATGATGTCTCAGAGCTAATCATTGATATCCAAGGAACTCACCCAAGCCATACCCGCGATATTGTGTTGAGTGTTATTGACAATGGTAAAGGCGTACCAGATAAAAATATTGAAAGGCTATTTGAACCCTTCTTCACTACCAGCTCACAAGGTGAAGGAACAGGCTTAGGGCTTTTCATGGCAAGAGAGCTTTGTTTAAGCAACGGAGCTTCGCTTGAATACATAAAACTTCAAGCTGGTGGAAGTTGTTTTAGATTAGTCTTTACTCAATCGAAACTAGATGTTGAATAATAAATATAACTAAGAGTAAAAATACAATGACACAACGTGTATTAGTAATAGATGACGAACCAGATATCCGAGAGCTTCTAGAACTCACTCTATTAAGAATGGGGTTAGAAACTGCTACTGCGGGTAATGTTCAAGATGCTCTTTTGGAAATTCAAAATTTCAAACCTGATCTATGCCTAACAGATATGAAGTTACCTGATGGTACCGGTTTTGATGTGGTACGTTACATCCAAAGCAATTTTCCTCATATTCCGGTTGCAGTAATCACTGCATTTGGAAGTATGGATGCTGCTGTCGAAGCTTTAAAAGCAGGAGCTTATGATTTCGTCTCGAAACCTGTAGATCTGGCTAAATTAAGGGATCTAGTACAAACCGCGCTCAAACTTTCGCAACAGCATCTACCAGGAAATAATAATGCTAATGATATTGACGTAGAAAACGACTCAAATCCAATCATTGGAAAATCTCCTGCGATTAAACAACTAAAAGCAACCATCTCAAAGTTAGCAAGAAGCCAAGCGCCAGTGTTTATTCATGGTGCATCTGGTACGGGTAAAGAATTAGTAGCAAAACAAATTCATCAGCAAAGCCCTAGATCAGCGGGTGCATTTGTGCCTGTTAACTGTGGTGCAATTCCTGAAACACTAATGGAGAGTGAATTTTTTGGACATAAAAAAGGTAGTTTTACGGGTGCTATAGAAGATAAGCAAGGTTTATTTGAAGCAGCACACCATGGAACATTATTTTTAGATGAAGTAGCAGATTTACCGTTAAGCATGCAGGTAAAATTATTAAGAGCTATTCAAGAAAAAGCCGTCAAAGCAATTGGTGGAGTAGAAGAAGTTGGGATAGATACACGTATCTTAAGTGCTACGCATAAAAACTTAGAGAATGAAGTTGAGAAAGGTAATTTCAGGCAAGATTTATACTACAGACTAAATGTTATTAAGCTAGACGTTCCATCACTGGAAGAACGGGGTGACGATATCATACTTTTAGCTGAACACTTTTTAAATCTTATAGCGAAACGATGGGAAATGCCAAAAGCGGTACTTTCTAAAGAATCTATTGAACATCTTAAAAAATATAACTTCCCAGGAAATGTAAGAGAGCTAGAAAATATTTTAGAAAGGGCATGTACATTAGCAGATGAGGAATACATCGAACCTTCTGATTTACAATTAAGTACCGCTAATTTAGATGTGTCAAAACCTCGAATTGAAATTCCTCGACATGAAATTGAAGGACTTGCAGATAAGCCTACGCATTCTGAATCATCTGAAAAAGATATTATTATCGATGCGTTAAATAAAACTCGTTGGAATAGAACAGCAGCTGCAAAATCTTTAGGAATGACTTTCAGGCAATTAAGATACAGAATTAAAAAATATGAGCTAGATCAAAATCTATAAAATAGTATTTAGTATTATTTCTCTTTCTCCAAATAAAAAGCCCACATAAATGTGGGCTTTTTATTGTATTTTTTGAAGTTATCTTAAAAACTTTTTGCAAACTTCAATCCAACAGTAACAACATCATTATCTTTAAATGGAATTGATCCTGAAGTTGCTGTTGTGACTGTATCACCAAGCTTTCTGTATTGAACACCTATGCTTGTTGAAAATCCATCTTTAGCGGTAAATTTTAAGCCTAAGGCTATGCCTCTCTCACCATCTTGAGGTGAAAATGGACTCGATGGTTCTCCAGTACTTGGTTCATAGTTCAAAGTTACGGAACCACTGATAGAGTCACTAAATTTACGACCTATACCTAATTTGTAGTCTGTCGTATCATCAAAGGTTGATAATTGTGTTGTACCCAAGAAAAGCACTTGGGAATCAGCCCAATTTGTTCGGCGGATACTACCAAAGAGAAGCGTATCTTTAGCGATACCAGATTGGAATTCTAAGGTCCATGTTTTAGGGGTTCCTGCTTTTGTATCACCTAAACTCAATCCTCCTAAAGCTGGAATCGTCGTGTCAAGATCGAATTCTAAATCTGATTCGTACGTGAGACTTGCACGAAGTGCTATCTTTGGAATCGAGTACGCCGCTCCGACAACAAAACCTGTATCTGTATCTTGATTAAATTTGGTAGCGCCTGGGATTGTGGGATTTAAAGATCTCAAATCAGCATTACCTCTTACCGTTTGATACTTGATACCACCAAAGGCGCTAATACGATCTGTTGCATTGTAACGGCCCAAAGCAGTGTACGATTCTGAACTAACTGATCCGTTCAAAGTAGTACCGATTGGTTGATAATTTACATCTACTCCAATTGGCTGAGTGTTGACCATTAAACCAAGTCCAAATTTATTATTTAGTTGGTGTTTGTATGAGAAACGCAAAGTATCAACACGTTCCGCTATATTTGCCTCAGGGGCAAAGGACGTTGTAACTGAAGGTCTAGCCCTAGCTAACGTTAGTTCAGCGTAATTTCCTTTTTCGAAAAGAAAGCTTGGAGTGAAAACTAAACGATCCAAACCAGTAACTCCTAGTGCGCTAGTACTGATAAGTACCGCTGATACAGCCGTGGCAATTTTTATTGTGCTTTTCATGATGATATCTCTCCTTTAGATGAAAACATTATGCATAAGGCTTACATTAGGTCAAGGGTTGACCGCAAATAAATAGAACGGTTGCTCTTTTTTTGCTTTTTAGTATGATAGTGCTGATGTTTTTACCAAAGTTTACTATGATATTGGTAGAAATTAATCATATTAAGTCTATCAGCCCCAAAAAGTGCATACTATGTAAGTGCTCGGCTTAACAACATAAGGAAATAACATGGATTTATTAACAAAATCATTTTCAACAAAAATTGTCATTATTTTTACCGCTTTATTGTTAAGTGCGTGCGGAGGAAGAGATACCAATGATCCTTCTGGTAGCGCTACAGCCTCTACTGCTGATTTACAAACCCTTGCGGACAATGCTGTTGCACAACAACTAGTCATTGTTCCGACTGGGTTTACTACTAATCAGGCTGCCAGCCTAGCGGCAGGTGTACCCGACGCAGGTTTGCCAGGTATAGCTGATCTTTATGTAGGCGCCTTGGATTTACCATATTATTTTGACACATCAAACTCACTTACAAGCTTTTGGTTACCATCTTTAGATGTTCGTGAAACATTAAATGTTCCAGTGTTGATGGCAATTCCGAATGCAAATGCTGTTAATCCACTATCAGGACAAGCAGTAGTAATGCCTGAATCAGGCTGGCCTATTGTTATGTTCCAACATGGTATAACACAAGATCGTACAAATTTAATTGCCATTGCTGATTCACTAGCTTCAGCTGGTTTTGCATCTATTGCTATTGATTTACCCACACACGGAATAATAGATATTGCTAATCCTCTCCATGCAAATCATCCCGGTAGTCCTCTTACACCAGCGAATCCTTTTCCAAATGATGTAGAACAAACGTATGGACAAAATGCGACATCTGGTGAAAACTTCATAAATTTAACCAGTTTACTCACTTCTCGTGACAATGTTCGTCAAGGTGCCGCAAATCTAATTTCACTTCGTAAAAGTTTGGGTGGCATTGTCAATGTTGCAACAGGAACCTCTGTTGCTATAGATACTACTAGAGTTGGTCTTGTAGCTCACTCACTAGGTGGCATTATAGCAGTTGACTATCTTGGTGTTGAAACTACACCAACGCCTACTTCTATTCTTACTTCGGGGGCAACGATAAGCGATATTTTACAAGAATCACCTGCTTTTGCTCCTCGTATAGAAGCAGGTTTAGCTGCAGCTCTAGGGATAACTACACCTCAAGGCATTGCAATATTTTATGCAAATGCACAAGAGTTAATAGATGCAGGCGAACCAGCTAATTATGCCGCAGCCGCAGCCGCAACTCATCCGATACATCTTGTGGAAGTACTTAACGATCTAACGGTGCCAAATTCCACAACTGAGAATTTAGCATCTCTTATGGGAGCTGTTACCGTATCCTCAACAACACCAGGTATTGCTCCAGGGAACCCTGGAATTGTTCGTTTTACTAGCGGCGAACACGGATCCCCTCTCAGCCCAGATCGTTCAATTAACCCAGATTTTACTCCAAACACAGTACCTGATCGTGATTTTCTAGCTGTAACTACAGAAATTCAAACACAAGTTGCGATTTTCCAAGCAACTAGTGGTACGGTAATTCAGATTTCTAACAGTGACGTGATCCAGTAATTTAAAATAAATACTATTGCAAAAGACACCCCCCTACTTTTTAGTTAATTTAAAAACGTCAAAAAGTAGGGG
>CALJIH010000144.1 GCA_937974135.1 uncultured Cocleimonas sp.
AAGAGGGGATATCTTTTTAAGTAATAAATACACCTTTTACCAGTCCTTGGGTTTAATGTAGAGTTCTCTCAATGAAACTAGCATTAACAATCCCCATCGTTTTACTCATTTGTTATATCTGTACATCTCTATTGCTCTATCTTTATCAACGAAACTTCCTCTATTTTCCTTCACCTAATTACGATCATTCATTCGAGCGTTTTAGTCTTGCTAGCGAAGGTGAAACGCTCAACATTATTTTTCTAAACAAAGGCAATTCCAAAGCATTGATCTATTTTGGTGGCAACGCTGAAGCGGTGGTTGGTAATGCCGATGAGTTTGCCACTTACTTTCCTGACACCACAACCTACCTTGTGAATTACAGAGGCTACAGCGGAAGCACTGGCAGACCGACTGAAGCGGGACTTTATGAGGATGCACTCGCTGTTTATGACCATATTAAAAGCGACCATGCTGAAATATCAGTTGCGGGAAGAAGTTTAGGTTCTGGCGTAGCAACCTATCTTGCGGCGAATCGACCCATTGAAAACGTGGCGCTAATTACGCCATATGACAGCATTTTAAATATCGCCAAAGCCAACTACGCCCTATTCCCTGTTTCGTTATTGTTAAAAGATAAATACGATTCGGTATCGCGAGCAAACACGATTCAATCCAACGTTTTAGTGATAGCGGCAGAAAATGATGTGGTGATTCCCATGAGTAATACGCAGAAGCTAATCGATGCGTTTAATGATGATCAAGTGCAAGTAAAAGTGATTAAAAACACGGGGCATAATGATGTGTCGAATGATCCTGAATACTTTCAAACAATTAGTGATTTTCTGTAATAGTGCCCAAAAGTGGGGGGGTGTCTTTTTACTAATAAAAAATCAATCAAAAAAGTAAACGGCCTACCTCAATACTATGTCATAGCTTTATTTATTCCATGCCACTTATTTATATAAAAAAAACTTATAAAACATATAATTACTCTTTATACTCTTTCTAAGCGGGACGATGTCCAGCTTATAACCAAGTAGGTAAATCAATTAATGGAGAAAAATTAATGTTAAAAATAGTTTCAATATTCTGTTTCGCTAGTTTAATAAGTGCTTGTGGTGGAGGTTCTAGTTCCAACGATGCTAGTTCTAATGTTGATGCTCCAGATTCTATGGCAGGTGAGTCAATCAGACATGTCATCCAAGCTGGCTCTGGATTATACGCAACTACAGGGATATTCGTCGCTGCGATTTCTGCCACTGATAATACTTATGTTGCTACTGGAGATAATGTAAATGTTGGTGACTCCGCAGGGACATACACTTATTCAAGAAATGGAAGCGTAGGAGATGTCACTTACGTTGATTCAATTATATCTACGGGTGCAGAATGTGAATATAACTTTTCAACGGTTAATTCGGGTAGCTTTTCTTGTACTGCCGCCGAAATAAACTCTTCACAGAACGGCACATTTACACTTTTGTAAAAACTTTCTAAGATTTTCACTAACAAAAGAGCACCTAAATTGGTGCTCTTTTGTTATAAGAGGTGTTCCTTATTCTTTTTGAAGAAAAACGCCAAAAAGTTGGAGGCTGTCTTTAATCAATCGTAAAACGCAAACGCCCGCGCTTCAATACTATGTCGTGGTTTTGCGCTTTCATCTTGATTGTGGTATTCAAAGGCACTATGTGGTGTGAAGCGTGCGACACCACTTAAGTCGGTATCGTAGCCTTTGATGAGAATCGCTTCGTGTTCGGTTATATCTGAAAAATACACCCAACGCTGTTTAGCGTTTTGTCTTACTGCGAATATTTCGCCGATCATATCGGGATTTTTGAATTGAATTTCTGTCTTTATTAAGTCTTCATAATTAACGGTTGTCGCATCTAAAAATGCTAAAGGTGAACGTTTGACAGTGCCGTTAATTGATTTCCACACATTGATTTGTATCATGCGTTTGCCTGCCATTTTGGCAAATATTTCTGGGTCGATGCTTTCCTCTGCCACGCGTAAACCTGATTCGTTGGTATAGTCATTATGTACATGCTGTGCTGGGCGACGATTACTACCAGGAATACCTTTGCGCACGGTGTGATCAAAAACAAATGCGTGTTGTGCACCAGTGGTTTCTTTGATGAGTTGTTCTACTTCTGGATAATACACAGCGCTGGTGGCTTCTGGATCATCAAAATCTTGGTGTTGCGTGACTATTTTAGTTAATTCGAACCCTTGTTTATCGACGCTGAATGTCTCTGAAGATCCGCGAATATCAGTGATTGGAACTGACATGAATTGATAAGCTTCATTATAACTTTGTGGCGTAGCGCCACCCGAATAAACTACCACTGGTTGGATTGTGGCGTCGGGCTTAATGAAGTTTAATTCGGCTATGACATTATTTGGGTTAGCAGTAGACATAAAGAGTTAGGTTTTATAATGAGTTGAAGACGTATTTGTCTTGATCTTCTGATTATAAACGTATCTGATCATTTTTAGATTCAAATGATCTGGCAACTTTTAGTAAAAACGCGTTTACTTGTTATATCAGTTTATTTATAGAACGCCTCAACCTTGCCCTTATGCGTTAGCATCAATGGTTGCCCACGACGATCTAACGCTTTGGCAGATGCTACTTTGATCCAACCTTCGCTAATGCAATATTCTTCAACGTCGTTGCGCTCTTTGCCGTCAATTTTAATGCCGATCTCATGCTCAAAAATTTCTTTGATATGGTGCGGACTTTTAGGATTACCCGAAAGGCGATCAGGTAGCGTTGGTTTTGATGATGAGTCAGTCATAGCATTGGCTTGTTTAATGGAAGATGCGCTATTGTAGGTAATATGGGTCTCGTGCTCAAGAATTGCGGTAGAATAGAGAACTTATAGATCATCGGTGATTCTTTAGGCTTACTGTTTATTGGATGTTTACTTATGCGTAATACAATTAAAGCGGTTTTATTATCTGCGTTGGTGTTTCCTGGTACTGGACACTTTTCTTTAAAAAAACCGGTGCATGGCACCGTGTTGGTGGTGATAACCTTCATTTGTTTGTATGTTTTATTCTCGACTGCAATGGACATTACAAAAGAGTTGAGCGGTAAGATTCAAGGCGGCGAGATTCCTTACGATACTGAAGTGGTGAGAGATTTAGTCACTGAAAAATTATCCGCAGGTGAATATCAATATGTGAGTTTTTCTGTCATTGGTTTGATGGCTTGCTGGATTTTTGGGATTATTGATTCGTTTCGAATTGGTCAATCGCGAGATAAAGAAAGCGTAAATCAAAAGCCATTTTAACGAGAGGCTAACAATGTATATCCCTGCTTGGCTGATTTTTTTGGGCAATTTTTGCTTTTTCTTTTTTGTTATTTCTTTATTCGTTAGCTGGCGTGGTATCACGTTGTTGAAATTTTGGTCTATCCCCTTGGCCGCAGTTCTACCGTGGATTATGGTACTTTTCATGGTTGGCGTTTGGACAGGATTTAGCGCTTCGGGCAGTCGCGCGCAAGCAATGGCTATGAGTGGTTTGTATCCGATGTTTGCTGTTTTTATTGCTTTGATTCTGGGTACAATAATTAGTTTTTTTGTAGCTGCGGATCGTTCGCTAGGTAGCAGAATTCGTTGGTCGTTGATTATTTCTGGCATCCCTGCTGTGTGTATGGCGTTGTTTTTGGTTTACGCTTTTTTACAATAGTAGGGGGGGTGTACTTCAACAAGCACAGCATCTCTTCTATTGTTCTGAAATTAACCAATCACAGAATTTCTTGATATTGCTTTCATCCGCCCTGCTTTCTAAAAATACCGCGTAAAAAGAAAAATCTGATTTAATTTTTAAATCAAATGGCGTTACTAAACGATTAGCTTTTAGATCACCTGTTGCTAACAATCCTCGTCCTAAGACAATACCAGCACCTGCAACTGCGGCATCTAGCGCGTGATCGGCCGAATTAAAATGTAAATGGCTATCAGCGCTTAGTTTTCTTACTCCTGCTGTTTTTAGCCATTCATCCCATGTCGCAATCTCGGGATTATCTTTATGCGTGTCGTCATGGATAAGTGTAAAGTTTTTAAGATCTTCTGGTGTCTTCAAAGGATTATTACCTGCCAAAAGAGATGGGCTGCAAAATGGAGTAACGTATTCGTCAAATAGTTTTACAGCAGTGCAGCCAGGATAATTACCGTTGCCAAAACGAATCGCGATGTCGTAATCCTGTTGTTGTAGATCAACTAAGCTTAAGGTGGCTGATAT
>CALJIH010000145.1 GCA_937974135.1 uncultured Cocleimonas sp.
ATTACTAGAGATAAAAAAGACACCCCCCTACTTTTAGCCTGTTTTATTTTGTTAAAAGTGGCTTTAAGTATTCACCTGTAAATGATCCTTTCACTTTGACTACATCTTCGGGTGTTCCCGTAGCGATAATTTGACCACCACCGCTACCACCTTCTGGGCCTAAATCGATGACCCAATCTGCTGTTTTGATGACATCCAGATTATGTTCAATAACGATGATGGTATTTCCCTCGTCGCGGAGACGATGTAATACCGATAGCAACACTTTTACATCATGGAAATGCAAACCCGTGGTCGGCTCATCAAGAATATAAATCGTTTTACCGGTACTACGCTTTGAAAGTTCTTTGGCTAATTTGACACGCTGAGCTTCACCACCTGAAATCGTGGTCGCGTTTTGTCCGAGTGTGATATACGACAAACCTACGTCTAATAAAGTTTGTAATTTAACCTTTATGCCTGGTATCGCATCAAAGAATTCACGCGCTTCTTCGACTGTCATTTCTAACACTTCATAGATGTTTTTACCTTTGTATTTTACATCCAGCGTTTCGCGGTTATAGCGTTTGCCTAAGCAGACATCACATTGCACATAGACATCGGGTAAGAAATGCATTTCGACTTTGGTAACACCATCGCCACGACAGGCTTCGCAACGTCCACCTTTTACATTGAAACTAAAACGACCGGGTAAATAACCACGCGAACGCGCCTCAGCGGTTGCCGCAAAAAGTTCTCGAATAGGTGTAAAAACTCCGGTGTAAGTGGCGGGATTTGAACGAGGTGTACGACCGATAGGACTTTGGTTTACATCGACCACTTTATCGAAAAAATCTAAACCTTCAATTTTTTCAACAGGTGCTCGACGCAACGAACTATTGTTTAAATAATGCGCGATATTTGGATACAAAGTCGCATTGATTAGCGTGGATTTACCCGAACCAGAAACACCCGTGATACACGTCATTAAGCCCACAGGAATAGCCGCAGATACTGATTGTAGATTATTCCCCGTGGCACCAATCACTTTTAGCATTTTTTCCTTATCAGCTTTGACGCGTTTTTCTGGTACTTCGATTTTCTGTACGCCAGATAAGAATTGACCTGTGATTGATTGTTTATTTTTCTCAATATCTTTAGGTTTTCCCTGAGCGACAATGTCACCACCATGTGCACCTGCACCTGGGCCAATATCGACAACGTAATCGGCCAAACGAATCGCATCTTCGTCGTGCTCCACCACAATCACGGTATTACCCAAATCGCGTAGATGCTTGAGCGTTTTGAGTAATCGGTCATTATCACGTTGATGCAATCCTATTGATGGCTCGTCCAACACGTACATCACACCTACCAAGCCTGCACCGATTTGTGATGCCAAACGAATGCGTTGCGCTTCACCACCCGAAAGGGTTTCAGAACTTCTACTCAGGGTTAAATAATCCAAGCCAACATTTACCAAAAACTCTAAACGTAGTCGGATTTCACGAATGATTTTTTCCGCGATTTTTCCTTGTTTACCTTTGAGCTGAATCTTATCGAAAAACTCAAAACATTCTCCGATGGCTTTATCGGTGACTGTGGGTAAATTTAGATCGGTAATGTAAACATGACGCGCAGATTCGTTTAAACGCAAACCATCACAGGTGGAGCAGGCATTCACTGACATGTATTTCATTAACTCTTCGCGCACGCCATTTGAATCTGTATCACGATAACGACGTTCGAAGTTATTGATAATTCCCTCAAATGGATGCGAGCGAATATAGGTCATACCCTTTTTGCCTTTACCTTCGTAAGTAAATTCGATAGAGGTACGGCCACTGCCGTAAAGCAGTACTTTTTGAATTTTCGCCGGTAGATCTTTATACGGTGTTTGAAGATCAAAATCATAATGTTCAGACAATGACATGATCATTTGATAATAATAATTATTGCGTTCGTCCCAGCCGCGAATCGCCCCTTTGGCAAGACTTAAATCGGGCTTGGTGACTATCTGATCGACATCAAACACTTGTTCAACACCCAAACCATCGCAGGTCTGACAAGCACCTGTTGGGCTATTGAATGAAAACAACCGAGGTTCTAACTCTTGCAGCGAATAACCACACAATTTACAGGCATAATTTGCTGAAAATAAAATCTCGTCATTGGCTTTGGCATCGTCTTCATCCATCCACGCAATTACCGCTAAATCATCTGCTAAACGTAATGTAGTCTCTAAGGATTCAGCCAAACGTTGCGCAAAATCAGGACGTACTTTAAAACGATCAACCACCACTTCTACCGTGTGTTTGGTACGTAATTCTAATTCAGGAACATCATCCAAATCGTAAACCACTCCATCGATACGAACGCGCAAAAAACCCTGACTTTTGAAGTCTTCAAAGAGTTGTAAATGCTCACCTTTACGATCCCGAATCACGGGTGCCAGCATCATCAACTTACTGCCTTCGGGCAATTCCAGAATTTGATCAACCATTTCGCTAACAGTCTGTGCATCAAGCGCTATACCGTGTTCAGGGCATCGTGGTTCGCCTGCACGTGCATAAAGTAAACGCAGATAATCGTAGATTTCGGTAATCGTACCCACGGTAGAGCGTGGATTATGTGAAGTGGTTTTTTGTTCGATAGAAATCGCTGGCGACAAGCCTTCAATATGGTCTAAATCAGGCTTTTCCATCATCGATAAAAATTGACGCGCATACGCCGAAAGCGACTCAACATAACGACGTTGACCCTCAGCAAATATCGTATCAAACGCTAGTGAAGATTTGCCCGAACCGGATAAACCTGTAATCACAATGAGCTTGTCGCGAGGTAAATCAATATCAATATTTTTAAGATTATGGGTACGCGCACCGCGCAGAGAAATAGTATTCACAATGGGGATCTTTTTTAGTTAAGAATTAGTGTTTCTGACTTTTGGGGGTTCTGATATTATCACGGCTAAGTTTAAAACATATCAACTCATTATTGCTTAAAAACTGCAAAAAGGTGGGTGCCTGCTGAGATTCTCTAAGAATCCAGTTGTAGTAGACGAATATCCGTGAAGAAATGTCGGGAAAGGTCTTAGCATCGCTCCAAAACTGCCAAAAAGTAGGGGGGTGTCTTTTTAACTATTAGTGTGAGTGAACTATTTATGTTTACTCACTAACTGCTTGAAACTAATTAAGAAAACTCTCTTAAGTCATTTATTTAATCCTATGAATCAGCTCGAAACCCGTACAGCACTGTCATTAGCTGCCGTTTTTGCCGCGCGTATGCTTGGGCTGTTTATGATTTTGCCGATTCTGCCATTATTGGCAAAAGATCTAAATCATTCGACCCCATTTTTAATTGGGTTATGTGTGGGTATTTATGGTTTAACCCAAGCTTTACTGCAAATTCCTTTAGGCATGATCTCAGATAAAATCGGTCGAAAACCGGTGATTATTGGTGGCTTAATAGTTTTTGCCATTGGTAGTGTGTTGGCGGCACTAACCGATAATATTTATGTAATTATTGCGGCAAGAGCAATACAAGGTAGTGGTGCGATAGCGGCAACTAGTATGGCATTGGCCGCGGATTTAAGTCGTGAAGATCATCGCGCCAAAATGATGGCGTTTATTGGCATGAGCATTGGTGCATCTTTTGCGATTGCCATGGTCCTTGGTCCAGTAATCAGTCAATGGGGTGGTTTATCCGCCGTGTTTTGGGTAACTGCTGTACTTGCAATCATAGGGATCTTACTGGTTACCTTTGTTGTGCCTACCCCAAAACTCACGAAAACACACCGTGATGTTGGCATTATGAAGTCATATGTAAAGCCAGTTTTGACTCAAAGCACCCTACTACGTATGAATCTTAGTGTCTTTTCATTACATCTATTGATGACTGCAAACTTTGCGGTGTTGCCGTTAATTTTTAGAGACTCTTTAGAAATGGCTACTGCTGATCATTGGCTCATTTACTTACCGGTTTTATTCTGCTCAATTATATTTTCATTGCCAATGATTATTATCGCGGAGAAATTTCGTAAGAGTAAAATTTGCTTCATTATTGCTGTACTGCTGATCGTACTTTCACAAGTATTATTGGCAAATATTAGCTTTACCTTATTCCCTTTAGTGTTTGCCTTCTTGCTTTTCTTTATCGGTTTTAATTTCCTCGAAGCGATGCAACCATCCCTAGTCGCTAAATATTCGGATGTAAGCGCAAAAGGAACAGCAATGGGTGTTTATTCCACATCCCAGTTTTTAGGTATTTTCGTTGGCGGTGCGCTTGGTGGGTTGGTCTTACAAAGCTTTGGTATTCAAGGGGTGTTTATCTTTGGAATTTGCGTCGCGCTGTTATTTTTATTCGTGGCAATTAGTCTACCAAAACCCGATTATTTCAAAAGTAAATTGGTAAAACTCAATGATGAGTTTTTACTTGATGTGGAAGCTACAACTAAACAGCTCTTAAATATTACAGGCATCAAACAAGCTGCTATTGCAGCTGATGAAGGTGTGGCTTATATCAAGATTGATAAGCTTGAGTTTGATCAAACTCATTTAGACAGTTATTTAAAAATCTAAATTAACCAGCGTCCAAAACCTCATTACTTGAGGTAAATGAATTAAAAATAATGTTCACCTTCCTTTCATCTGTATTTTTTTTTACTTTTAAAGTATTTATGATAAAACCGTACTACTTTCAATAATACTAATAAAAATAATGAGTACTTCAACTATACAAAGCCCAAGCTCAATAATGATTTTGAAATATAAAATGAGCTTTAAAGAAATTAATCCAATCATTGATGAGTGGTTAGTTAGTCATCCTAGTGAATCTCACGACACGCTTTCTAACTTTTTAAAAACGGGCCAAGTGATTTTAAAAAAGAATAAACTAAGTCGTGTTCCTAAACTTACACCTTTTGAAGCAATTAAATTAATAGAAGATATAGAAAAGACAAATTCATTAAATATAACGAATCAAAAATATCATCTCAAAGAATATAAAAATTGTTTTGTAGGTTCAGAACTCGTTGATTGGTTAAAAGAAAACAAAGGTCTCATAACAGAAGAAGCGGTATTGCTAGGGGAAAATTTATTCTCCCTCAATTTAATTCAACATATTAAGAATGAGCATGAGTTTGAAAATGAGTATCTTTTTTATCACTTTACTCTGCCTAAAATGAATATTCGTTTATCACCAAGAGAGCTTAATGATTTATTAGTTGAAATTAAAAATTCACACAATTTCGAAGTTAAAGACCGAACTTTTAAACTAAAAAGCTACCCACAATGTTTCTTAGGATCGGATTTAATAGATTGGTTAAAAAAGAACAAAAATATAGCAACCTTAGAAGCAACTGCGATTGGTCAAGAGTTAATCAGAAATAAGCACATCGCACATGTGACTAATGATCATGATTTTGAAAATGATGGCTTTTTTTACCGTTTTAATTAGCGCTAAATTTTATACGTAAAAAAGCAACAGTCCTTCAGCTGTTGCTTTTTTATCTAGATAAAGAGAATTCTATCTTTCTGGCAATATCCCGCGCGGACTAAATCGCATTACTAACAACAAGATGATACCCACTGTCATGAGTCGCATGTGTGCTGCAGATTCTAATAGATGTACTTTTATCGAACTATTTTCAGCCATACCTGAAGTCAATACATCCATCAACCATTGGCCTTAAGGCTTGGCCTAATCCCAATACAAATACTTCTACTTGAAAATATAAGAGTTAAACTTTGACATTGAATTACGATTAATTTAATTCGACGCGAAACTTAAAAGTAACATTTGGCGTAGACCCACCAGATGCAGCATTAAAGATATTGTTAGGTCTGATGCGTATATAACGTGCAGAGGAATCTGTGTTATTCGGACCACTGGGAGTTGGAGAATAACCGTAATTAACACCGTCTTGAGAAAATTCCACTGTACCGCAACTTAAACCACTACTGGGGCTACCATCTGTAATTTGGACAGCACCACCACAACTCAGGCCGCTCACAACTAATGAGGTATCAAGTGGAATCACATCGTCTACTTTGAACGTATTAACATCGGCGGCACCTTGCCCTGAGTTAGTCACCGTTATTGAATACTCAACAATAGCCCCTGGAATTGACTTTGGGTTTATCGTGCCATTCACAGGATCAGAAAAAGTTTCAAGTCGTTTCGAGACATTCAATATAGGTACATAAGTCGGCAAAGCATCCAGCACAAAACTTCTGCTAAAAGCGATAACGCTGATCGATTCAGCCTGCGCTACCGACACGCTTCGTTCTGGATCACCCTCAGGCTCTCTGTCTTCATCAATTCTAACCCCTATTCTGGTAGCGTTTAAAGCACAACGTCTGACCCAACCGCCATCTGGATTATTTCTACTACGTTTACTCGCCATAACAACTGGCGTCGAGGAAAAAGCACCTCCTGGAAAATTACTCGTTATGCAACCATTCGTCCACCCGCGAGCCCCGTTATAAGAAAAGGCTTTGTACTCAACGTTATTATTATTCGAATCAGTAAAGCTGCCAGTCGTAGGTTCCAACGCCATATAACCAATTGTTTCCGGTCTAACAACAGCACCGTCTTCGATTTCAGAACGTTCCAATGCTACTTGAAATCCAGTCGTTGTAACATTTCGAATCGCCACATCAAGAAAGGGTAAAGAGGACACAGCTGGGGGAAATTGGCCATTCTCACCCGTCTCATTATTCATGGTTTGAATAGTAGCAACCACAATGGGAGCAACTGAAAATGCGACATTAAATGTGACTTGATGCCAAGAGGATGTACCTGGATTACCCGTACCAAATTGTTGATCAGTGATATTCGCAGTATCGACTTCAAATCTTGTGCCATCGGGCAAGTTGAAATTCCCTTTATCTACGGCGATAGAAGTACTTTGCATGGTTACATGCGGACCATCCTCACGATGTGGTTCAGTGGGAGCTGCCTGAAAAGAACTGAGACCAACATTGCGAATCCGAACATTGGAAGGATCTCCACCTTGAGTTGTTGGTAATACAAATACTACTGGAGTTTGATTAAAATTAGGGGTGAGAGAAACGGAGGTAAAGCCACCGCCACCGAAAGTACTGTTATAATTTTGCTGACCAACGATCAATTGTTCAGCCACAAGCGCAGTACTGGCATACAGAAATGCTGCCAAAAATAGAAATTCGTTTATTGTTTTTTTCATATCAGCAATTCCTAGAAACTACGAAAACTTATATGAGGAAATTGATACTCCTATTAAAATATTTACTTGTAATCAGTTTAAATATCTGTTTTACACACTATATTATTAATTATCAATTATTTTCAGATAAATAGAATTTATACGAAATATATTTGCATGTTATATATCTATAATATTCTTCTCTTTCTTATAACTGTTTTTTTTACATGGATAATGATTTATACAAGTATTCTTCCTAGGAATTTAAAGTGTTAAAAAACGTACATGTATAATATCCCTGCAAAAAAACATCGCGCAGAAACACTAATAAAGCGCAGTCAATTTATAACAACAATTGCACACGTTGCTGATGCTAATGAAGCAAATGCATTTGTGGCCACTATAAAAAAAGAATACCCTGATGCATCTCACAACTGCTGGGCTTATGTCGCTGGTAAACCGGGTGATACTGCAAGTATCGGCATGAGTGATGATGGCGAACCCCATGGTACAGCGGGCAAACCCATGTTAAACGTTTTGCTACATAGTGAAATTGGTGAGATAGCTGCAGTGGTTACGCGTTATTTTGGTGGTACTAAACTTGGACCCGGGGGATTGGTTAAAGCCTATTCTGGTTCAGTTAAAAACGCACTAGAAGACATTGACTTGATCCAGAAAAGGCAAATGGTGCCACTACAATTACGCTTTGCATATCCCCATATTAATGCCATTAAATTACTCATAGAATCTTATGATGGTTTAATACTTAATGAAGATTACCAAGCCGAGATTTTAATCAATATTGAAATACCAAAATCTAACAATAATGAGTTTATTCAAGCAATTACCGATTTATGTTCGGGTGACATTACCATCGCTTAAAATAGAACACAAAAGACACCCCCCTACTTTTTAAAGGTTTTAAAGATTCTTAAAAAAACAAATCTAAGCTTTACCTTGCAAAATTAAATCAGCCGCTTTTTCCGCAATCATTATCACTGGCGCATTCGTGTTGCCACCTATAATGGTTGGCATAATTGAGGCATCTACGACTCTCAAATTTTCGATACCTCTAACGCGTAGTTCTGGATCAACCACCGACATATCATCAATGCCCATTTTACAGGTGCCTACAGGATGGTAAATGGTGTCAGCTCTATTGCGAATACATGCTTCCCATTCTTCATCCGTATTTACACCCGCTGTGAATGCATCTTTATGACGATATGTGTCCATTTCTTGCGATTCAATGATCGAGCGAGTTAACTTCGCACCTTTAATCAATAACTGCATATCCTTATCGTCATCGAGCAAGTTCACATCTATGTCAGGGTCTGATAGAGGATTATTATCAATGAGTGACACATCTCCTCTGGAATAAGGTCGTAGCACACAAATATGACAACTAAAGCCATAACCTAGATGAAGTTTGCGCGCATGGTCATCCAATAAACCGTAAACAAAATGAAATTGTAGATCAGGCCGTTCAATGTCATCTGAAGATTTTGCAAAACCGCCCGATGCACAAAATAATGACCTTGCAAGAGAACGTTGATTAGTTCTTCCGAAGCCTATTTGTTCTCTTAAGTATCTAAATACGGTTTTAAAACCAACTCCAAACAAGCTGTTATCTTTAGATTTATACCCTAAAGTAAAATCAACATGGTCTTGAAAATTAGCTCCAACACCGGGTAATTCATGCTTAACTTCTATATTATGAGGGGTGAGTTTATCGCTTGGTCCAATACCTGAAAGCAGTAACAGTTGTGGAGAGTTAAAGGTGCCACCCGATAACAACACTTCGCGTTTGGCCTTAATGGTTTTTTCGTGTCCTTTTTGCAAATAACGCACGCCCGTAGCTACTTTATTTTCCAGTAAAACCTTTGATGCATGTGCATGAGTGATAATGGTTAAATTTTCACGCTCTGCAATTGGTGTTAAATAAGCAGTTGCAGTTGAACAGCGAAGGCCGTTTCGTTTTTTATCCCAATAGACTGTCGAATCATAAAGGCCCATTCCCTCCTGATCTTCATTATTAAAATCCGTATTATTTTTAATACCTTGGGTTTTGGCCGCTTGGATAAACGCGTGATTAATGGGATGTACACTTTTTCCCAGAGCTACATGTAATGGTCCGCCGCTGCCATGGTAATCATTTTCACCGTTTTCATGATGTTCAGAGATTTTGAAGTACGGTAAGACATCATTGTACGACCAGCCATTGCAACCTTGAGCTTCCCAATCATCATAATCAGATGCATGACCACGCACATAAAGACACGCATTTATTGCGCTACTTCCACCGAGTACTTTCCCTCTTGGTTGATAGTTAGTTCGACCATTCAGGTATTTTTGTTTTTTGCTTTCAAAGGCCCAATTATAAATTTTGAATATTTTTCGCAGGCCCGGCAACCCAGGAACCGTAACTATTGACCCCATGGGTGTGTTGACTAATGAGTTATCTCCTTTACCTCCCGCTTCTAATAAGCAAACGGTAATATCCGGATTCTCACTCAAACGTGACGCTAATACACAACCCGCTGAACCTCCACCTACAACAATGTAGTCGAATTCCATTAAATTTCCCTATTTACTTGTTTTAAATTTGTTGAAGACAATCTCTTAAAAATGAGCAATTAGCAAGAAAATCAATACAACAAAAACGAGCCAAGCTTTAGCGAGCAGGAAAGTTTTGCGAAAACCGCATAATAGGTGGGGGGTGTCTTTTGAAACTATATATAGGCTTAAAAGATAACTCCTAAGTTATCAATGATTGAAAAATCTCATCGTAGGGTCAGCTTCAATCTCTGCAAACAACCAACCAACAAACAAATCACGGTTTGGATCGGGTAATTTTTCTTTTGGTATGGCTAGATACCATTGTCCAGGTTCTGGTATAGAGATATCGAACGGTTTTATCAAACGGCCTCTTTCGAGATCACGTGCGCAAAATGGAGCTCTTGCGAGGCTAATGCCATGATTGTTGATAAGTGCCTCGCGTACAAGAGGATAGTTGTCAAAAACTGATCCAAATTTCATAGCTTTCCTGCTTAAATTAACAGCGGCTAACCAGCAATCCCAATCATCTGGTTCGTTCCACGTGTTAGGCACACTCAATAGCGGAATACTCTTCAATGATGTAAGTGATAATTTCTTCCTTGAATCATTCAAAATATCTGGAGAACAAACTGGATAGATATCGGTTTCAAATAAAGGACTGTAATGAAACCTATCATCAAAAGGTGGCGCATTGAACACACCAACATCAAAACGATGCATATCGTAGTCACCATCCTCAAACGTTGAAATGATCCGTACCCTTGTATTTGGATTATCTTGTAAAAATTCTGCCAACCTTGGTTGTAGCCACATTGTATTGAAACTAGCGTAGGATTGAACGAGCAAAACATCCGGCTCATTTGGCGCTTGAATACGTTTTGTGGCTTTTATAATTCCCTGAATATGTTCACGAATTGAGGGGTAATATTGCTCTCCAGCTGTTGTTAACTCGACTGAACGGCTTGTTCGGTCGAACAATTGAATACCAATCAATGTTTCCAACGCTTTTATCTGATGACTAACTGCGGCATGTGTTACACATATTTCGTCAGCAGCCTTACGAAAGCTCTTGTGACGTGCCACAGCCTCAAAAGCTCTGAGAGAAACCAATGTGGGTATATGCATAATTATTACTGACTGCCGTAATTAATCTGTAAAAATGATAAACCTTCTCTTGCAATGATTGATTAATATATTTAACCAAAGAAGATAGTGTTAGATGTGGTGACTGTACTCATTTATATCTATCCAGCTGATGAAAGGCAACTCTTAAAATTATTTAATTGGTTAGTTATTTTTAATGATTGTAAATTATTTTCACTTCTACTTCTTGGTTTGAAATAGATAATAAAAACAATATAACAGACCCACACACCCCATCAGCCCTTTTATACGAAGGGCTAAATTTAAATTCAACTTGAAGAAATAAGCAGTTGATTCAATGTTTCAATAGGAGAACACAATGTCAAATCTAAGAAAACTAATCTATACATGCATGTTAGTTTGTTGCTTTAGTTTTAATAGCGTCAAAGCAGCTGATTGCGGAAAAGTAACACTCACCGAAATGGACTGGGCTTCAGCACAAGTGGTCACAGCCGTTGCAAAGTTTTTAATTGAAAAGGGTTATGGTTGCTCAATCACTAAAGTACCTTCTGCATCAATACCTGCTTTAGCCTCTGTAGCTGAGACAGGTGAACCTGATATTTTGACTGAAATTTGGACGAATGCAGCACCTGCTTATGATGGTTTAGTGGAAAGTGGCAAAATAAAACCGTTAACAGAAGTTTTAAGTGATGGTGGCATTGAAGGGTTTTACATTCCCAACTACTTAGCTGAAGCACATCCAGAACTCAAAACACTCGAAGGCATTTTAGCAAACCCCAAACTCGTTGATGGACGCTTTCATAATTGCCCTATAGGATGGACTTGCAAAAATGTAGGTACCAATATCGCCAAAGCAGCAGGGTTTGAAAAAGCAGGTATCGAAGATTTTATACACGGTTCAGGTGAAACTTTAGCGGCATCAATCGCTGCAGCTTATGATGCAAAGAAACCTTGGTTCGGCTTTTACTGGGGACCAACCGCTATATTAGGTAAATACCCGATGACATTGGTAGAAATGGCCCCAGCAAATTCTGAAGCACATAAGTGTAATAGTAAGGAAGATTGTGCAACACCTAAAGTTGCGGCCTTCCCTAAAAGCATTGTAACTACGGTTGTATCTAGCGAATTTGAAAAAAGCAATCCTGAAGTGACTGATTTAATGAAAAACTTAAGCTTCACTAACGATATGATGGGTAAGTTACTGTCATGGAAGAAGGACAAAAAAGCAACTGGTGAAGAAACAGCCGCACACTTCATAAGCAATCATAGCGATATCTGGTCTAAATGGATTAACGATGATGCACGTAAAAATCTAGCTGCGTTGATCAAGTAATACTAATTTAAAATAATAAATTGAGACCTTTTTACGAAAAGGTCTCAATTCATAGAAAAGCTCGAGGAATACACCCTGATTTCACATCATCCCTCTGACTATCCACTGCTGATCAAGCAATTACTAACACGAACAAATTTCGTGCCAGACAAGAATGAAATCGTTAGCGGCAGTGATTTTCGAATGAGTTATCAAACGTTTTATAAACGAATTGGCCAACTAGCCAATAGTTTAAAAACTAAAGGTATTATCGAAAATATGCGCGTTGGTGTTATGGATTGGGACACGCATCGCTATCTCGAATGTTTTTTTGCTATTCCGATGATGGGCGCTACTCTACAAACGATTAATGTTAGGTTATCGGCGGCACAGGTTTTATACACTATCAATCATGGTGGGCCGGATGTCATCATTGTGCACGAAGATTTTATGCCGTTGGTAGAGGAAATCAAATCAAACTTTAACCGTGACATTACACTTATTCCGATTGGAAATGGCGAAGGATATGAGGATTGGATTAGTGAGTCCTCATCGACTTATGATTTTTCAGATTTTGATGAAAACAAAACCGCGACCTTATTTTATACGACTGGTACTACGGGAAATCCTAAAGGTGTCAGTTATTCACACCGTCAGCTCGTTTTACATACCTTAGGTTTAGTTGCTGGTTTTAGTACTTACTCTGGAGATGTTGGCTTGCATCGCGATGATGTTTATATGCCATTGACGCCATTATTCCACGTACATGGGTGGGGATTTCCTTATGCTGCAACCATGTTGGGAGTACATCAAGTTTATCCAGGTCGATATACACCCGAAACGATACTCCAGTTAATATCGAATGAAGGGGTGACTTTTTCCCATTGCGTACCAACGATTATGTCAATGATATTAGATGGCCCAAATTGTTCACAAACAGACCTTAGTAAGTGGAAAGTTATTATTGGTGGTGCTGCGTTGCCGAGTAGTTTGCAAGAATGCGCAAAGTCAGAGGGGATTTCTCTCCACGCAGCTTACGGAATGTCTGAAACCTGTCCTTTTTTAAGCGTTGCGGATCTACACAGCGATGATCCTAAGGTTCAAGCACAATCGGGTTTTGCGGGACCACTTGTTGATCTGCGAGTGGTATCACCAGATATGGAAGATGTACCACATGACGGAGAAAGCACAGGAGAAGTAGTGGTTCGTGCTCCTTGGTTGACAAAAGGATATCTCAAAAACGCCGAAGCTTCAGATGCATTATGGGCTGGTGGCTATCTGCATACAGGTGATGTTGGATTTTTGCGTCAAGATGGCTCTTTGCAAATTACTGATCGCCTTAAGGATGTAATCAAAACGGGCGGAGAATGGATATCTTCCTTGTCATTGGAGAACATCGCATCATCATCCTGCAATCATATTGAAGCAGTGGCTGCGATCGGACGACCTGATGAAAAATGGGGTGAAAGACCTGTTTTAGTTGTGCAAGTATCACCAGAGTCGGATCAAAAAGAAGTACAAAAAAATATCATTGATGAATTCCAATCTTGTTTAGAAAAAGGTGAAATTTCAAAATGGGCAATACCCAATGACATTATATTTGTGGAAAAAATACCTAAAACCAGTGTTGGAAAAATAAATAAGAAAGTCGTAAGAGAAGATTTTTTAAAGAATTTGGATTTAAAATCATGACTGGTATAACAGATAAACAAACTCGTATTTATGCACTCATCCAAGCAATCATACGATACTTGGAATCGCATCGTAATGAAGTTGAAGGGGTTGATTTAACCTTAAAAAAATTAGCAAGCATGAATTTAACTGAAAATCAGTTGCTTGACGTTCCTTCACAAGACTCTAGGCACAATGCTATTTTGAACGATGCCATTGATGGGATCAAAGTATCACCCTTATTAAATGAAATATATTCCTGTTTAAGCGATGCAAAAAACGACTTAGCGTGGCGTGAAGACAATGCAAAATATTATCAAGAAGGGTCTGATTTAGGTGAAGGATATAAAAATTGTAATCTCCACACACTTCTTATTGGGCCTGATGCTTGTGGTTTCCATCATGATGACTTCAATTTAGGGGTTTTCATGCTTGGTCCTCGTACCCTGTATAGAGATCATAATCATGACGCACCAGAGCTGTATCTCAATCTCAGTGAAAAGTCAGGTTGGCGTTTTGGATCTGATGATTGGCAAGACTATCCTGCAGGATCACTTATTTGGAATGCTGCTGGAGAGCCCCACGCAACAAAGGTTTATGACCACCCTTTTATCTCGGTGTTTGTTTGGTTAGAAAATATAAATTCACCCTGTAGCGTGATTCATTTTAATGATTGGGAAGAAATCGAAAAAGAACTCAATCATTCGACCTCATCTTCAACCTAATTCTGATCTAATAAAGGCTTAACAATATGTTATCAATTAAAAATACGAAAGAAGTTGCTTTCGTAGAGCTGAATGCACCCCCAGTAAATGCGCTTGGCCTATCAATGCGCCAAGAACTAACAGCTGCCATCAATCAACTCGAAAAAGACAGCGAAGTAGAAGCTATCGTCTTGTGTTCAGCTTTACCATTATTTTGCGGTGGTGCTGATATTGCTGAATTTCGTAACGAAGCTCTTTGGGAAATGCCTGACCTTCCTAGTCTTTGTGAAAAAATAGAATCAAGCAATAAACCGTTTATTATTGCTATGGCAGGCGCTGCCATGGGTGGCGCGTTGGAAATCGCACTTACTTGTGATTATCGCATTGCCACATCAAACACATTAATGGGACTTCCTGAAATCAAACTAGGCCTTTTACCAGGCGCAGGTGGAACCCAAAGATTACCTCGTATTGCGGGGCTTGAAGTAGCTACACAAATGATACTCTCAGGTGATCCTGTTAATGGTGACTATGCATTGACCTGTGGACTTGTCGATGAGGTCTTTGAAAATGATGATGCATTTCTTAGCAATGTATTAGCGTTTGCTCATGAGGTAGTTAGTAAAGAAAACCCGAAACGGAGATGCGACGAAATACAAGTCGTACATCCCAACCCTACTGATTTTCTCAACGATTTTCGAGATAAAATATTAGCAAAAAACAAGCATCTAGTTGCGCCACAACGTTGCCTTCAATCACTTCAACTAGCGTGTGAGTTGCCTCTTGCCGAGGGCTTAGCACAAGAGAAAGCAGGGTTTGCTGAATTACTCGATACGCCACAATCTCGTGCTGGTAGACATTTGTTTTTTGCCGAACGTGAATGTACGAAAATTTCTGGGGTTTCCCGCGATGAGAGCTCACGTGAGATTAATGATGTAGGAATCATTGGCGCTGGTACGATGGGGTGCGGAATTGCTATCGCTTTTCTACAAGCTGGATATCTCGTTACCTTATTAGAAACTAGACAAGATTTGTTAGATCAAGGCTTACATCAAATTTCTAAACATTTTAATCGAGCTGTTGAAAAAGGTCGGATGAGTATTGAAAAAGCAGAGGGGTTTTCAAACAACGTATCTGGAACCCTAGATTACGCAGACTTTTCAGACGCCGATTTAATCATAGAGGCTGCATTTGAAAATATGGATGTGAAGCATCAGATTTTTAAAGCGCTTGATAAACATGCTAAACAAGGTGCTATTTTAGCGTCTAATACATCAACTTTGGATCTAAATAAAATTGCGGCGGCCACATCTCGAGAAGCCGATGTGATCGGCCTTCATTTCTTTAGTCCCGCAAACATCATGCGTTTATTGGAAGTAGTACGCACAGACAAAACTGCTCCTGATGTCATCAAAACTGCCATTACCGTCGCTAAACGCATACGAAAGCTCCCCGTAACTGTAGGTGTTTGCTACGGCTTTGTCGGTAACCGAATGTTAGAACCGTATTTTCGAGAAGGGTCGCGCCTATTGTTAGAAGGTGCTACGCCAAAACAAGTGGATGATGTGCTAGAAAACTTTGGTATGGCTATGGGTATTCATGCCATGGCTGACCTTGCTGGTATCGACGTGGGCGCAAGAGTTCGTCAAGAACGTAGGGATGAACTTGCCCATGACCCTAGTTATCAAGCAATTCAAGATACGCTTTTTGAAATGGGTCGTTTAGGACAGAAAACAGGGCGTGGTAGTTATCTTTATGAAGGTAGAAATCGAATAGTGGATTCCGAAGTTCCGCTAATTTGTGAAGGACTAGCAAAACGACACGGTGTTGTTCGACGAGAAATTAATGAGGAAGAAATTCTAGAACGATGTTTATTTCCTTTAATAAATGAAGGCTTCCTAATCCTTGAAGAAAATATTGCAGAACGCTCTAGTGATTGTGACTTGATTTGGGTGAATGGTTATGGCTTTCCCAATTGGCGAGGTGGTCCGATGCAATATGCTGATGAGATAGGATTGGATAAGGTTTTGGAAAGAATGAATTTCTATCGCCAGTCGCTAGGTGAGTATGGTGAGATGTGGTTTACACCCTCAAAATTAC
Source organism: uncultured Cocleimonas sp. (assembly GCA_937974135.1). Classification (GTDB taxonomy): domain Bacteria; phylum Pseudomonadota; class Gammaproteobacteria; order Thiotrichales; family Thiotrichaceae; genus Cocleimonas. The sequence continues at coordinate 16,616 of CALJIH010000145.1, forward strand.
TCAAAGAACTCGGATCAAAAGGACAATCACTGGCAGATTACTATAGAAACAAAGAGGAATAATCATGAGAGAAGCTGTTATCGTTTCAACCGCACGAACACCCATTGGCCTTGCTTTTAAAGGCTCTTTAAACAACATCAAATCCCCAACAATGATGGCACATGCCATTACGCACGCGGTTGAGCGTTCTGATGTTGACCCTAGTATGATTGAAGATGTCGTTATTGGCTCAGTGCTTACAGCTGGAACTGCAGGTTTAAATGTCGCTCGTTTATCCGCACTTGCAGCAGGTTTACCCAATAGCGTTGCGGGTCAAACGATCGATAGACAATGCTCATCGGGCTTAATGGCGATTGCAATAGCCGCTAAGCAAATTATGATAGATGGACAAAACGTCGCCGTAGCAGGGGGGCAGGATAATATCTCAGCTGTTCAAAATACGTATTTGAAATGGACAGGGGATGAAATTGACCCTAATGTGGTAGCTCAATCAGAGCATGCTTATATGCCTATGTTAATGACCGCAGAGCATGTCGCCAAAGTTTACGGGATAAGTCGTGATGCACAAGATGAATACGCCGCCCTGTCCCAAGAAAGAACGGCAAAAGCACAAGCGTCGGGGATATTTGATGATGAAATTGTACCAATTACATCAATCAAACAAATCAAGAACCGTGAAACAGGTGAAGAAACCTTTGAAGAAGTTACTCTTACAAAGGATGAGGGAAACCGCCCAAGCACAACTATTGAAACACTTTCTAGCTTAAACTCCGTTATCGAAGGTGGTGTGATAACCGCTGGAAATGCTAGTCAACTCTCTGATGGTGCGTCAGCCTGTGTCTTAATGGAAAGAAAACTCGCAGAACAACAAGGGCTTTCACCTCTAGGGATTTATCGCAGTATGGCGGTAGCTGGTAATGCACCAGAAGAAATGGGCATAGGGCCAATTTACGCTATTCCTAAATTACTCAAAAATGCAGGCTTAAATATCAAAGATATTGGCTTGTGGGAATTGAATGAAGCCTTTGCTTGTCAGGCGCTTTATTGTCGTGATTTCCTTGGTATTGACCCTGAAATTTATAATGTAAACGGTGGTGCAATCTCCATCGGCCATCCCTACGGAATGACAGGAGCGCGACAGGTAGGTCACGCTCTTTTAGAGGCGAAACGTCGTCATGTGAAATACGTTGTTACTTCAATGTGTGTTGGTGGCGGAATGGGCGCGGCAGCTTTGTTTGAAGTTATCTAATACTAAGCAATCGTTATCGCTTTAGTTTCCAAATAATCATGCAAACCAAGAATACCATTTTCACGACCATTACCAGATTGCTTGTAACCACCAAAAGGAACGTCATAGTCATATACAGCGGCGTTAATGGAAATTGTGCCAGCGCGTAATTTTTTCGCGACACGCATGGCTTTTTCTGGGTCGCCCGATTGTACAAAACCCGCTAAGCCATAGGGTGAATCATTCGCCATTTGAATCGCTTCGGCTTCAGTATCGAATGGAATAATAGAAAGCACAGGGCCGAATATTTCTTCTTTAGAAATAGTCATTTCGTGTTCGACATTACTAAATACGGTTGGCTTTATGTAGTAGCCTTTATCCAGACCTTCTGGACGATCTAAACCGCCAGCGATGAGGGTTGCGCCTTCATCGATACCGATTTGAATCATATTGCGAATTTGATCGTATTGAGTTTTGTTTACCACTGGACCGATGTGATCGCCGTCTTGCGAAGGATCATTTACATCGATGTTATTCGCGACTCTCGCGGCAATTTCACACGCTTCATCGTATACACTGCGCTCAACCAATAGACGTGTTGGAGCATCACAGGTTTGACCGCTGTTCGACATCACGTTTTCTACGCTGTAGCTAATCGCGCTTTCTAAATCCGCATCGGCGAAACAGATATTGGGTGATTTTCCACCGAGCTCCAAAGCCACACGTTTAACCGTATCAACCGACGCTTGAGTAATTAATTTACCTGCACGCGTTGAACCCGTAAACGACATCATATCGACATCAGGATGGCTCGACAATGGTGCGCCAACACCCAAACCATCACCATTTACAAGATTAAAAACGCCTTTAGGACAACCTGCCTCGTGCAACACTTGTGCAAATAGATTCGCCGAAAGCGGTGACATTTCACTCGGCTTTAATACCATGGTACAACCTGCACCCAAGGCTGGGGCAACCTTTGCTGCCACTTGATTTACTGGCCAATTCCAAGGAGTAATTAATCCACAAACGCCCACTGCTTCATCACGCAGAGTACTGCCACCGCGCATACTAGGACGTTCAAACGCATGAGCTTTCATTGCATCTATCGTTGACTGAAATAAACCTGGGCCTGTCGGTGTTTGATCATTTCGTGAAAATCGAATTGGCGTACCCATTTCCAGCATCATCAACTGCGCGAATTCTTCAGCACGTGCCTCGTATAACTCAATAAACTTTTCCATTAGAGCGATACGATCATCGATGCTGGATTCGCTCCAGCTATCAAAAGCCGCTACAGCAGCAGTAACCGCTTTATCCACATCTGCACTGGAACCCATTGAGGTCGTCCCTACAGACTCTTCCGTTGCAGGATTGATAACCTCAAAAGGATTAGCCGTAACTGGGTTAACCCATTCGCCGTTGATGTAAAATTGCTTGTTATCGATCACGATAGTCTCCGAATAAAATTTTTTGTTTATTATAGTGATAATTGTTAAACACACCCCCCTACTTTTATGTGTTTTTTAACAAAATGAGTAAAAAGTAGGGGGGTGTCTTTTATAATCTAGTGTTCAAGTGTACTAGCGTTTCGGTGTAACTTCATAGCCAGTTTCTTCAGGTTCATCGTCAATCATTTCAGCTGGGAAACCAGTGGTAGTGATATCTAAACCCGTTGCTTCTTCAAGGCGCTTAATAATATTGGGTGATTTTTCTCGAGGCCCAAAGCGTTCAATGCCATCATTGATTACCTGAATTAATTTTGGGGAAATATCCAAAGGAACATTATTGCGGTTAGCAATTTCCTGAAATAAACCGATGTCTTTCGCTACCAAATCAAGGGTAAAGTTAATTTCACGTGAGCCATTTAAAATCACTTGGCTTTCCGTTTCATGCACGAAAGAATTACCTGATGAAATACGAATCGCTTCATAAGTCGTATTCAAGTCGATACCCGCAGCCGCCATTGTAGTTAAAGATTCACCCAAAGCAACCAAATTAATCGTCGCCAGATAATTAGTCATGACTTTTAAGGTAGAGGCAGTGCCAATATCACCCGTGTGTAATACGCGGCGGCCTAATATTTTTAACACTGGCAAAACTTGCTCAAAGGTTTCGCGCGTACAACCCGCAAAAATAGAAATATTACCCGTATCAGCGCGATGACAACCACCCGACACAGGACATTCAACGGCTCTTGCACCAGCATCAATCACCCTTTTCGCTAAACGTTTCATTTCGGCTTCGTCAGTGGTCGACATTTCTGCCCAGACCTTACCTTCGGACAAACCTGCTAGAATTCCATTTTCTGCTTCCATGACTTCAGCAGAAGCCGCAGGACTGGGTAAACAGGTAATCACCATATCGCAGTTTTCAGCGACTTCTTTGGGCGAATCAGCCCAATGCGCACCTTTGTCTAAAAACGGCTGCGCTAAGCTTTTATCCAGCTCGTTCAGGGTTAAATCGAAACCATTTCTCAATACACTACCCGCGAGCTTAGCGCCCACATTGCCTAGGCCAATGAATCCTATTTTCATATCTTCTTCCTTTAAAATCTTTTGTTTTTAATTATTCACCACCTGAAGATAGTAGTGTTTTTTGATAGTGACAACATTAAAATTATTTGATCATTTCTTTTTTATTTTTTTCTCTCAAAAATTAACCTCGTTGTAAAAAAATGAATATTTCACAAATATTTCACAGAAATTCAACTATATTCTTTTAGCTTCTATAGCTTTGCTAAACAGCAAAAATGTGTTGTTAACAAGTTGATTGTCAAACAGAAATTAAATTCATAATTAACCATTTTAATACCATAAATAATTAACATTCTAAATAGTTACGAGGAAAAAATGAAAAAACCACTTTACGTATTAACCATCTCAATTGCAGCATCCTTATCATTTCATGCATACGCTACATCATCTGCTGAAAGTGTAGCTGACAGCGTTATCACAGATCAAAAAATGAATTTAGCAAAAAATACTGACGGGAAAGGTTTTGGACCACAATCACCCAGAGACATAGATTCAATGATAGGTACTAATAATCGGGCATTCAGTAGCGCACCGTCCTCAACCCAAATGAATTTATGCAATATACATTTTCATAAGAATGCAGAGCATGCTGGTGGACAGTTTGCTAAATATGCTGGCAACGGTGACGGTAAAGGATTTAATACAGGATACGTTTCTACATTGCCACTGAGCGATGCTGAAAAGAAACCACTAGCAACTGAAGCTTGCCCAAGTAAGCACGGTGGTTTGCAATCAGGTGATACCATTGAAGTCCATTACGTTCATTCAACGGCACAAATAAAACCTGGCCCAACATTGGGTGCATGTTTGAGTGAGTCTATCGGGAATCCACAACTTCGAGTTGAAACTCAAGTTTATGTTTTAGTGAACGATAGTAATGCTCACGACTTTAAAAAGCTTGCAGACCATGGCATGAAAAATGGTTATCATCAACCATTGAATGTTCCTAACAATACTGGTGTACCTGTACAGTACGAAGGTTCGACTACCGGCCCTGGCTATAACGAAAAAGGTTCACCATTTCAAGTATCTTGGAGCGTTCGTCCTAAAGTTGCAAAGGTTGACATCTCTTCAGTCGCTGATTGGTGTAAAGGAAATACGTTTAATGAAGATCATGCACATGGTGTGAGAAATTTAGTAACAAATCCAAACCTATTATCATCAATTAAATTCTAAACTTTAGTCTTTAATCGTAAAAGCAAAAACCAGCTATTTGAATAAAATGGCTGGTTTTTTTATTGCAATGAATAGTTGAATCCACACCCCCCTACTTTTTATGGAACCAAGAAGAATTAATCCATTATAATTTTAAATACACTTTTCCATCTTCTACCTTGGCTTGATAAACATTGCTACAACCTTCATCTGGTTCTAGTGCTTTGCCTGAAATCAAATTAATTTTCCAATTATGCAGCGGGCATGTTACCGAATTACCGTGCATTATCCCTTGCGATAATGGCCCTTGTTTATGCGGGCATTCATCTTTTATCGCGAAAACTTGATCTTCATTTGATCGAAATATGGCGATGTTTGTCGTATCTGTTTCAACCACTCTAGAACCTAATACGGGAATTTCTTCAAGCGTTGTAATTTCTAACCATTGACTCATTTTAGTTATCCTTTTTGTCACTCTACGCTGCGACTATTTTTATCGATTTGAATTGATTGGCGTCAGCACCCTCAGCGTGCTGCTTCCATGGGTCTATTTGCGCAGGCTTTTGGGATTCGACAAATCTGTCGTATAAGGCTTTTCGATTAGCTTCATCTTCGATAACTGCAGCTTTGATTTTATCCAAACCGACGCGTTCTATCCAAGGCGCGGTTCTTTCAAGATAATGGGCATCTTCTCGATAAAATTGACTAAAAGCGGCACAGTATTCCAATACTTCCTCTTGTGTATCGAGTTTGATTAAAAAATCAGTTACGCGTACTTTAATTCCACCATTACCACCGACATGGATTTCATATCCAGAATCAACACAAACCACGCCAAAATCTTTAATCGTAGCTTCGGCACAGTTTCTCGGACATCCCGACACGGCTAATTTATATTTATGTGGCATCCACGAACCCCAAGTGAGTTCTTCGAGTTTGATGCCTAAGGTGGTTGAATCTTGCGTTCCCATACGACACCACGAGTCACCGATACAGGTCTTACAGGTACGCATCGCTTTTCCGTAAGCATGGCCTGAAACGAATCCTGCATCACCTAAATCTTTCCAAACCGCTGGCAGGTCTTCTTTTTTAATCCCAAACATATCGATTCGCTGGCCACCTGTTACCTTCATTTCGGGGACTTTGAATTTATCTGCAACATCCGCAATCGCACGCAAATCGCTAGGTGTACACATACCGCCAAACATTCTTGGGACAACAGAATAGGTACCATCTTTTTGAATATTGCCGTGTGCGCGTTCGTTGATAAAACGCGATTCAGGATCGTTATATCCTGGAATTTCACAGAGCAAATAATAATTGGTTGCTTGACGACACACCGCACAACCATCCTCTGTTTTCCAATTTAAAGATTTGCGCACATCATCATGGTCTTTCAGACCAAGCTTACGAATTGCGCTGCGCACTTCCTCATGGGTTAATTCAGTACAACTACACAGTGATTTTTTGCTGGGTGCTTGCGAATAATCACCACCTAAGGTGTGTGCCAATAATGATTCCACCAAACCTGTGCAAGAACCACAGGAAGCCGATGCTTTGGTATGCGCACGTACGTCATCTAGGGTGAATAGTTTTTTCTCCGTTATAGCGTTTACGATGTCACTTTTACAGACGCCGTTACAACCACAGATTTCTGCGTTATCGGGCATGGCCGCGATACGTGTTTCATCACCATGTCCGGCATCGCCTAGATGAGCCTGACCAAATAAAATGGAATCTCGGAAATCCGAAATATTCGTACCATCTTTCATCATTTGGAAATACCAACTACCGTCTAAGGTATCGCCGTATAAACAAATACCAATAATGATATTGTCTCGCAGGATAAGCTTTTTATAGATACCGCTGGCAAAGTCGGTAAAGAGTAATTCTTCAGTATCTTCATCACCAATAAAATCACCCGCAGAGAACAATGAGATTCCAGTCACTTTGAGCATCGTGGAAGTGACTGTGCCCTCGTATCGCCCATAGCCGAGTTCTGCAAGATGATTGGCAGCCACTTTGGCTTGCTCGAATAATGGTGCAACCAATCCATAAACTTCGCCACGGTGTTGCACGCATTCACCGATTGCATAAATATTGGGATCATAGGTTTGCATAGTGTCGTTCACCACAATACCGCGCTCGCAATGTATACCCGTACTTTTAGCCAGCTCAAAATTCGGTTTAATCCCTACGGCCATCACCAATAAATCGGCTTCTATGCTTGTACCGTTTTGAAAGCTCAAACCGGTTACGCGTTCACCCCCTAAAATCTCTTCAGATGCATGTGACATCAGAAATTTCATGCCTTTTTCTTCTAA
>CALJIH010000146.1 GCA_937974135.1 uncultured Cocleimonas sp.
CAAGTCCCCCGGATTTTTATTGCTCTTAATTGCTGCAGGCTCGGCAATGAGTTTTGCTATGTGGCAAAACCTCTTAAATAACTTTGCGATTGAACGTGCTGCATTTACCGGTGTAGAAATTGGCATACTACAAAGTCTTCGTGAAATACCAGGCTTTCTAGCGTTTACTATTGTCTTTGTTTTACTCTTAATTAAAGAGCAAAAGATGGTTTATGTCTCCTTGATTATGCTTGGCTTGGGAACGCTACTCACTGGTTTCTACCCCTCTATAATAGGTTTATATCTCACCACTGTGTTAATGTCGGTCGGCTTTCATTATTTAGAAACCTTACAAAACTCACTATCATTACAATGGCTTAGCAAAAAAGAAGCGCCTGAATTTTTAGGTAAAATTATTGCTGCCAGAGCAGCTGCGTCGGTTGTTGCTTTTGCGTTAGTTTGGCTATTATTTGAATGGTTGAATATTGATTACCAATGGATCTATTTTATCGGTGGAGGTATTTCAATCGGCATTGCTGTTTATGCATGGACGAGTTTTGAGACCTTCCCAGAAAAAGTCTATCAAAGTAAAACACTGATCTTTAGAAAACGTTATTGGCTCTATTACGCACTACAGTTTATGGGTGGAGCGCGACGTCAAATATTTGTGGTGTTTGCGGGTTTTTTGATGGTAGAGAAATTTGGGTTTAGCGTTGGTGAAATTTCATTGCTCTTTTTAGTCAATGCAGGGTTTAATATTTTTCTAGCACCGCGAATCGGCAAAATGATTGCCCAAATTGGCGAACGTAATGCCTTAATTATCGAATATATTGGCTTGATTGGGGTATTTGTCGGTTATGCATTGGTTGAAAATTCAAATATTGCAGTAGCCCTGTATATTATTGATCACTTATTTTTTGCTATGGCAATTGCCCAGAAAACGTATTTTCAAAAGATTGCAAATCCTGCGCATATTGCCTCTACAGCAGGTGTCTCATTTACCATCAATCATATTGCCGCAGTGATTATTCCGGTAATTTTTGGCGCATTATGGATTAGCTCACCATCGTTAGTGTTTTATGTGGGAGCTGTGTTTGCGGGTCTATCTTTATTACTTGCGTTTAATGTGCCCAGCCAACCTGAGCAAGGCAACGAAACCGTATTTGGACGTTTCCCAGCTCCAGCAATAGACACGCCTTAATCAAATATTAAAAAAGACACCCCCCTACTTTTTAGCTATTTCAATCTAAAAACAGCCAGCCGAACGATAGAGAGACAACGAAGGAGCATAGCGACACCGACCCGAAGGGCGAATGAAATGAGTCAAAAGTGGGGGGGTGTCTTTTTAAGATATTTAATAGAATTGACTACGAATAATCGCCCCGCACGCGTTTCTTAGTTGGATCAAAATGTGGGAAAGCGACCACTGTGGCAGGTATACGTTTTTGATGTCCATCTAACTTACCCACTTCCAATTCATTGCCTATTTCAGCTGCAGTAACATCTAGCCTTGCAAGTGCGATATTCTTTTTTAAGATGGGCGAGTAAGTACCACTGGTAATTTCACCCACTTGATTACGACCTATAAAAACACCTTCACCATTGCCAGCAATTTCTTCTGTGGCAAGTTCTAAACCCACCAGTTTTCGATGAGGTGATTCTGATCGTCTAACAAGTGCTTCACGTCCAATAAAATCTTCATCTTTGCTTTTTAAGGGAACCGTAAAAGAAATACCCGCTTCATAAGGATCTGTCTGATCACAGAACTCATAGCCTGCAAATATAAGGCCTGCTTCAACACGCAACATATCTAAAGCTTCTAATCCAAGTGGTGCGATATTATGTGCTTGTCCTGCTTCCCAAATGGCATCCCAAACTTCAACAGCGTTGTCAGGATGACAGAATATTTCAAACCCTAATTCACCCGTATAACCGGTGCGTGATACCAGTAGCGGTATGCCATGCTCATCACCTAAGCGCGCGATTGAAAACCTAAACCAACCCAATTCTTCAACGCTTGATTGATCTGGTCTAGTCCAAATAATATCTTTAAGCACTTCACGACTTTTAGGACCTTGCACTTGCAGATTATTCATATCAGCTGTCGAGTCTTTGACCCATGCTTTTAAACCACGTTCTTCAGCTTGCTGACGTAACCATAAACCAGAACTATCACAACCACCAATCCATCTAAATAAGTCTTTACCTAAACGAAATACGGTTCCGTCATCGATCATTCCACCAGACTCATAACACATCGCGGTATACACCACTTGCCCTATCGCTAATTTACGAATATCTCGAGTCACACAGGTTTGCATGAGTAATTCCGCATCAGGGCCCAACACTTCATATTTACGCAATGGAGATAAATCCGTCATTATTACGTCTTCACGAGCGCGCCAGTATTCTTTAGTAGCCCCTAAATTATTAAAACTATTCGCCAACCAAAAGCCATTGTATTCAACAAAGTTACGCGTTAGCTCAGAAGTTCGTGGGTGAAAGCCTGTTTCTTTAGTCATTTCTGGTCCTGCATCGGTGGTTTTACGAAACGCGATAGAGCGTTTAAATATATTTTTTTCTGGATAGACTCGAACGTGAATATCCGTTGGATTCCAAGCATTGGCGGGATCAATATCACAAGGGCACGCTGAAGAGATACAGACTAAATCTTTGACTGCTCTAAAGACAATATTATCACCAGGTCGAGACCACGGATCATCAAATAAAAATTGATGACTTTCATCAAAGAAAGTATTGAAAAACAGATTCATCGCCATCCAGCTTTTACGTTTTTCTATGCCATATTTATCTAAAGCACCATTGAAATTGTCCGAACAATTCGCATGCCCGAAATATCCCTGATCCTCATAGTATTTCGCGTTACATGCTGTGCCAAAATTATCATGTCTGCCGCAAGTATCTTGGATCACTTCAACCATCGGTTCGAAGTTTTGATCATAGAATTTCGAATACAAACCTGGGCCTGGATAGATCGAACCTGTTGCTGAACGAGTACTGGTAACATCAAAAATACGTTCCACACCCTGTTGTAATAATTCAGCGTCAAAACATTGAAGATCAGAACACTGGCGACCATATACATCGATCACTTGAAAATACTCACCTGCTTTGACTTCATAGGTGTCTGCTGTTTTGGCAAAGATACGTATTTCTTGGCTAGCGTCCGCCAAAGGGTCGGGAAGCATTTCTATTATTTCAGAAGGATTTCCTGCGCGTTCAACAAGCATGAGTAAATCGGTCGCTGGTAAATCTATTTCAAAACTAGCATGTTGAATTTTTGGCGCTGCTATTAGAACTAATGCATCACAGCCTGCTTCAAAGCTTGTTTTGTTGTTTGCTGAACTTTCTCCGGCTAAAAGTGCAGCTACATCAGCGTTTTCTAATTTGATATTGAATTTTGATAATTTAGAAGAAAGCGTTGAAGACGTTCTTGAATCATGCGCCATTGTCTGTTGTAACAGCACTCTATTTTGGCTAGCATTTTCTGTTACATTTTGACCTAGGGCTTTGGTAACACTTTTTCCTGTATGATCAAACGCGCAAATTAAAGCGCACTGAAGCCCTTCAGGATCTATAAGAGTAACAACATCATTTTTATATAGAGGAATAGCAGTAACGCCCCCCCCTTTTATCCAATAACGTTCTTTGCCTAACTCATATTCACCATGGCCTGGATGCCTTACATTTTGACTAGATGCTAAAATACCCATAGTTTTATTCTCACAGTGGATCAGAAATCTCTAAGCAAGTCCTAATGCTTTCTTTCTTTGATTTGCCCAAGTACGTAAAATTTGATCTACAGCTAAGCCTATACATGCCACACAGAAACCTAGAATCAGACCATTCCCTACCCCTTCTTTATCAGACAGTGATTTAAGTATCAGCTGTCCAAGATCATCAGTACCTATCATGGCGCCGATAATGACCATCGACAAAGCAAACACTACGGTCTGGTTGATACCCAAAGCCATATGCGGGAAAGACATAGGCAATTCAATCGAAATCCAGCGTTGAAAACGATTTACGCCCGACATTGATCCAGCATCATGCAGTGATTCAGGCACACTACGTAAACCCTCTACAGTATAGCGAGTCGCTGGAATCGTTGAATACACTACAATCGCGATCAACACTGAGGTGTCGGTCACACCAAATAACATCATTACCGGAATCAGATAGATAAATGATGGGAAGGTTTGGAATGTGTCGCACACAGTGAGGATAAATCGACTAGACGCTGGATGTTGCGCACAAATCGTACCAACGATAATGCCGATACTCCCTGATATCAGTACCGCCATGGTCATCAGATATGAGGTAATTAATGCTCTATCCCACCACTCTGTTAGTGCTATGAATAATAAGAAGCAACCTACGATTAATGCTGATCGAATACCACCGACGATATACCCCACTCCCATAAGTAAAGTGAAAGTCGCAATTACAGGCATGCCCAAGAATGCAAGTTTAGTCGGGACTAATACCGAGGTTATAAACCACTCATTAAAGCCTTTTAAGGAATAGAAGAAGGTATCCCAAATCCAATCCACACCCGACTGCCAGAAATTTGCAGTGGTTATACCTTTATTGTGTGGTATTAAATTAAGATAGTTAAATCCTTCTTTAAATATAAATGAGCCAATGACAGCAACGATAATGCCAATGACAAAAACGACTAAAAACATCAGCGAATATTTATGTCTCTCTTTAAATGAGAGATCAGCAAAATAATCTTTTTGTTTATCTGCCCATGCCAGCGATAATCTATCCAGAACGATCGCAATCAATACGATACAAATACCGATTTCCAATGCTTGGCCGATACGTAGGCGATTCAGCGCTATTAGTAAATCATTACCTAAACCTTTCGCACCAATTAAAGAGGCAATAACAACCATAGCCAAGCATTGCATAATGACTTGATTCACACCGATTAAAATATCACGACGTGCCGATGGTATCAGTACTTTATACAGTAACTGGCGATTGGTACAACCTGCCATTAAGCCGGCCTCAGCAACTTCAGGCGATACTTTTTTCAAACCCAATAAAGTTAAACGCACCATTGGTGGCGTAGCAAAAATCACCGTTGCAATGGCACCGGCATGATCGCCAATACCAAAAAATACCATCACAGGAATCAAGTAAGAAAAATGCGGAACAATCTGCGCGATATTTAATAATGGGTTAATGATTGTTTCTACAGTTTTACTTTTATAGGCCCATACACCAAAAAATAAACCAATGAGAATCGCCACTGGAGCTGCAACCAAAACGAAAGACAACGTTTTCATTGAAGGCTCCCACTGCCCAAATACGGCAATATAAATAAATGCAAACATCACAAATATTGCTAATCGTATGCCACTTAGCGCATATGCCAAAATAGCCATACCACCGGTAACCACTGTCCAAGGTAATGCTGGCCATCTAGCCCACTTATTCTCTGTAGCCCAATCCCAACTGGTAAAGGTTACTATGGTTTTTACACCACCTAGTATGATTTCTCGAATAAATTCAATTAAGAATAAAATGACACTTGAGAAGGCTCTAGTGATTTGTCCAAATAATGGTTTGTCCTCATATTCCTCTATTTCAGGATCGTAAACCTGAATAGGCCACCAATCAAACATGACAAAATTGACTGAGTCATTAATTAGTGTCGGTAAAGTTTTAAATAGTGGAGGTAATCGCCACAGCCAATTAGATTCATTTTGAGGTATGAAAAAATACATCAAAAAGAAGATGGCCAGTAGTAATAAAAACTGTAAGGATTTTCTCTCTCTGATAGCTTCTATCATCTTTACTCCGAATGCCCGTTACCGAACAAAGTATTAATGATATTGGAACGTTGAATCATCCCCACAATCTTATCTGATTCGTCAACGACTGCCACCGGTCTATTAGTATTCAACACAGATTCGGCAACTGACCCAATGATCGAGTCTTTAGAAATGCGTAAATCACTCATGTCTGCACCTTCAGTGTATGCATCCATGATTGATTCAATTTTTAATACCTTCTCACGAGGTACTTCTTCAGTAAACTTTCGCACGTATTCGGTGGCCGGGTTTAGCACTATGTTTGCTGGAGTATCTAATTGCTCGATTATGCCATCTTTCATAATGGCAATACGGTCAGCTAAACGCAGGGCTTCATCAAAGTCATGCGTCACAAAAAGAATTGTTTTATTTAGGGAATTTTGTAAACGCAGAAACTCATCCTGCATTTCTTTTCGTATCAATGGATCGAGTGCTGAAAATGGCTCATCCAAAAACCATATATCTGGTTCAATCGCTAGTGATCGTGCAATTCCAACACGTTGTTGTTGTCCACCCGAGAGTTCTCTAGGAAAGTAATTTTCACGACCCGTTAAGCTAACTAAATCGATCATTTCCTTAGCACGTTGCATACTCTCATCGGTGCTTATTCCTTTAACTTGCAATGGAAAAGCAATGTTTTCTAAAACAGTTTTGTGAGGTAATAAGGCAAAGCTTTGAAAAACCATGCCCATTTTACTTCGACGTAGCTTTATCAATTTTTTATTACTCAACGAAGTGATTTCTTCACCTTCGATAAAGATTTTTCCAGCAGTAGATTTTGTTAATCGAGAAATACAACGTAATAGGGTTGATTTACCTGAACCAGATAAGCCCATAATAATAAGCAGTTCGCCGGAATAAACTTCAAATGAAGCGTTGTTTACGCCAACTATACAGCCAGCAGCTTCAAATTTAGCCGCATCAACATCACCGCCTGAACTTTTCATCATGCTTGCGGCATTATCGCCAAAAATTTTGTATACCGATTCACAACGAATAACCGGATTTTCAGAAGTGGAAGTTTTGACTTTTGATGACATAAGTTAATCTGTTCCCCAGAATAGAAACACTACCCAAAGGGTAATTATTGATAATTGTTGTTTATGTTTATGAAAGAATGTTTAAAAAGACACCCCCCCACTTTTTAGTGAACTTCACGTTTTGTAGTGTAAAACGTTGAATTCAATTATTTGCTAAGCATTGACAGTTTTAAATATAAGCTAAAAAATAACCCCCCTGCTAGATTGAAGCCAGAGGGGTTATTTAGATTATGTGACTAATGCTTACTTAGTCCATGGCATCCAAACATCTTTATTATCATCTAACCATTTTTTAGCTGCATCTTCGTGACTCATCTTATCAACGTCAACTAAAGCGGCCATTTCACCCACTTGTTTTGTCGTGAACGAAGCTTTAGAAAATGCAGTGTATGC
>CALJIH010000147.1 GCA_937974135.1 uncultured Cocleimonas sp.
ATCACAACCTAAAAACCTGCCTTCTTTATTGAACGCAGGTTTTTTTGTGCTTAAAATAAATGAAGATACATTTGTAAAGGAATATAAAAGACACCCCCCTACTTTTGAATGATATTACGTTTTTGTTCTTTAAAAACGTAATAGAGCCGAGCTTGCGAGACAAAAGCTTTAGCTGACCCTTTAGGGTGAGGCGTAGCCGAATAATTTATGCAAAGCTAAGCAGTTTTAATAAACCTTATCCTGCGAGCCGATTAAAGTTATCTTATTGTCTCAGCTGTATTTTTTGATTTTTTGTATTAATTTAACGCAAGTTTAAGCGCTTGCTGTGTTTGCATATCAGATGTTTCCACAATTACCACAACATCCAGATTTTCTTTCTTCCATGTTGGATTAAGCGCAAGATTCACATTCAGCTTATTGCGAATTCGACCCATGTTTTTCCACACTCTTACAACGTGATTATGTTTTAGCGTTCTGCCTGCATTCTCGCCTGCTTTTATGTGACCAATCAAATTACTTTCTGCGAGTACCACCACTACATTGCTATTTTTAGCTACGTCATCAATTTTGGTAAAATCAATCGCCACTTTTACATTATTTTTATTAGCCGCGTCAGCTTTAACATGAAATGCCACCGAAGCATTTTTTTTGCCTAATTCACTCAAGCTACTGCCAAAATTCACCCTTCTAACATCATTGCCATTAAACATAATTTGTGGGGTATAAACACTCTCAGAATGATTCGTTCTACGGTATTGGTATTGACGTTCAGTGAAATATTTTTTCGAATACTCGTCTTCCCAGCCAATGTAATCCCAGTAATCGACATGTAAAGCTAAAGGTACTGCCTGGTTACTTTTAACGCCTGATTTTTCTAGCTCACCTAACCATTTTTCAGCTGGCGGGCAACTACTACAACCTTGTGAAGTATAGAGCTCAATTAATGCTACAGGGTGTTTACTAGAGCTTGCTTGATAGGTTTTAGCGAAGACATTTGATGAGATAAAAAGTGCAAATGTAGCCGCACCAATAACTGCAATTTTTTTCAGTGGATTTAATCGTATAGTTGTATTCATAGTATTCTAACGTCTTATTCGAAGAAATAGATGCATCAACTTGAACAGAATAATTGTCGAAATAATGGATAAAAGCGCCCAGATAGCAGAGATGTAAGCGAATAAATAAGGCGCTTTCATCATGGTGCTCATTAACGATTCTTCATAATAAAAGAACCATTGATGATCTTTAGGGAACACCCAAACATGCAATTGATTAAAAACCTTTTCAGGCCCTAAGAGTAAAATAAGCACTGCTATAACAACCCATACCATCGATAAAATTGATAATTGCAGGGCTGTAGGTAATTTAATGCGTTTCCAAAATAACCATAATAAGGACATCAACCAAATAGCAAAAACAACTATAAGTACCGGTTTAAGCTTATTCAGTAAAATAGCGACATCCTTCAAATGAATCACTTCAGCATCTGTAAATAACGCAGTTTTTTGCTGATTACTATTTAAATAGAAAAGAGCCTCTAATCCAACACCATCATTATGAATGGCTTCTACCACTCCATGAAACAATGTCACACGTTGTTGCTTAGATGTTTTCTCAAAATCTTTTTTATTGAAACGATTTCTCGGTGCATAACGCTCGATATGTTTATCAATACCAATATTATCGTGTAGTGAAGCATAAAAAAAATCGACTTTAGAAAGCCCCAACCATGTCACAGGCAGAGTAACAACGAAGCTCAACAATAAAAATAATAACCATAGAATCTTAGCTCTCATTATTGCTCGCTTTTAAGACATAGCTTTGCCATTCATCAAATAAATGCTTATCAGGTGAAATCACCACTGATTGAGGTGTCATGGTTAGTTTAAACACAACATCACCTTCAATGGTTGCTGCATAACCTCCTGCCTCCGATACAAGTAAACTTCCTGCTGCAAGATCCCATATTTTCATTCCGCCATGCAGATAGAGTTGTCCTCGGTTTGCAGCCATCCACGCTAATTCAAGCACTGAAGCACCGATATTTCGTTGTGAACGATAAGGTCTGCTATTGATTAATTGCTGTCGAAGATTTGCTTCAAGGCGTTTAAAATCGATAATCGCAATTGATTTATCTAAGCTGAAACCACTCGTTTTACATTTTAACGGCTGATCATTTAAATAAGCGCCCTTGCCTTTCACTGCACTAAACATCTCATCTTTATTCACATCATACGTAATGCCAATTTGCACCTCTCCATCTACAATTAAAGCTAACGATGTTGCAAATAAAGGTAAACCCGCAGAGAAATTACTGGTTCCATCTAAAGGATCAAGAATCCATAATTTCTTAGAAGATTGTAACAATTCTTCTTGTTCCGCAAGCTCCATTTCTTCACTAAGGAAAGCAATATCAGGGTATAGTGATAATAATGCTTGGCGAATCCGTGTGTTCGCAGCAAGATCTGCCTCTGTGACAATACTTCCATCATCTTTTATGTTGTAATCAATACAATTGAAACGTGGCAAGATCTCATCATTTGCGGTATCGCGAATGATATTTTTTAAAACGTCTAAGTCTGGTAACACAGTAATAGCTATTGATTTATGTAATTTAGTCGCAACTAATAGTAACAAATGACAAGCATTTTAATACTACTCTTTCTCGCACTAATCGCTTGGTTTTGGATGAATACTATCCGAGCCAAAGAAATTGCCATGCAAGCCTCAGCTATTGCTTGCCAACAAATAAATGCGCAGTTTCTTGACCAAACGGCATCGTTAAAGAAGATTCATTTGATAAGAAATAAGACAGGCCGATTAGGTTTTGAACGGACCTACTCATTTGATTTTAGTCGCGACAGAGAAAGCAGAGAAAAAGGCTTAGTTACCATTACAGGTCATATTGTAAGACAAGTTTTATTAGAAGAAGAATCGGGCTCAACAATTCTCTAAATAAAGCAAAGACGAATGAACTTATAAAACCGTTTAAATACTAATCATTAGCCTACAGTATTCAGAATAGGCAATTATGTTATAATTTGAACGCAATTTTTAATAACAAACTAGGAGACAACCATGTCAGTAGCAAAAATCACAGAAATTTCATCAACTTCATCAAAAAGCTTCGAAGACGCAGTAGAAAAAGGCGTTGAACGTGCTAACAAAACTCTAAAGAACGTAACTGGCGCATGGGTTGCAGACCAAAGCGTATCTGTTAAAGACGGTAAAGTAACAAGCTTTAACGTTCGTATGAAAATCACTTTCGTACTGAAGTAATCACTAAAGTATGAATCAATACACGAGCTAAATTTAACGATTTAGTTCGTGTATTTTATCAAGCCTCAATTTTTCTCTTTAAGTAAAATCTCCCTTCCTTTCCCATTGTAAAAGCAACATTCTCGCCGTATCATCTTTATCTTTGTTAGTTAATTGATAAGGATATTTCATGGGTTTTCTCTCTGGTAAACGAGCACTAATCGCTGGTATTGCAAGCAATCGTTCTATCGCTTACGGCATCGCCCAAGCAATGCATCGCGAAGGTGCTGAACTGGCTTTTACCTATCCTAACGATCGCATGAAAGGTCGCGTTGAAAAAATCGCCCAAGAGTTTGGTTCTGAAATTATTTTAGAATGCGAAGCAGGTAGCGACGAATCCATCAATCAATGTTTTACCGATCTTGGGAAAAGTTGGGACGGCCTAGATATCGTCATTCATTCCATCGGTTTTGCGCCTAAAGAAGAACTCGAAGGAAGTATTGTGGATAATACTACACGCGAAGGTGCAAAAATTGCCCACGATATTAGCTCCTATAGTTTCTTGGCGATGGCTAAAGCGGCAAAACCACTGATGCTAGGCCGAGAAAACCCCTCTTTACTCACCTTAAGCTATCTTGGTGCGGTTTCGTCTATTCCAAATTACAATGTCATGGGAATGGCAAAAGCCAGCTTAGAAGCTTCTGTGCGCTTCATGGCGGCTGACCTTGGCCCGCAAGGTATTCGCGTCAATTGTATTTCTGCAGGTCCGATTCGAACCCTAGCGGCAATGGGTATCAAAGGCTTTCGCTCGATGTTAGATCAGTTTGAAGGTGCAGCTCCATTACGTAGAAACGTGACTATTGAAGAAGTAGGCAACGCCGCAGCATTTTTATCCTCTGATTTAGCTTCAGGTATCACCGCAGAAATTATGTATGTGGATGGGGGTTACAGTACTGTTGGTATGACTGGTATTAATCCACCGGAAGAGAGCTAGTCTCAAATGGCAGAAAACGATTCAGACTACTCACCGATTCAATGCCAGATTTACGATTACATCGAAATCGCCTGTATGCGTCATTACCTGCTTGATATAGAACTCACGTCAGGCGAAAAAATCTCTGGCAAAGCCATGACCACTAAGATCGAAAACAAACAAGAGTTTATGGTGATTGAAACTGAGAACAGTGAAAAACAAGAAATACGTTTGGACTTAGTGAATAGCATTAAACCATTGGATGACAATGCTGAATTTGTACGTGTAGCGATTAGTTAATCGTTTATAAGAAAACGCCGAGCCTTGCATAAATTCTATTTACGTTTTTAAACAACAAAAACGTAATATCATTCAAAAGTAGGGGGGTGTCTTTTAGCTTATCTTCTTGGGATTATTTGTAAAAAATATCAAGAACAAAAGATAAATCAACTGACATAACTAAGGAGGATTATGAAAATAATTATTATCTTCTGTTCTTGAAAAATGAGTGCTTGTTGAAGGCAAGCATCTAATATTTATAATTATTAAAAATTTAGTTCTTTAAACGAATA
>CALJIH010000148.1 GCA_937974135.1 uncultured Cocleimonas sp.
AGAAGCCAACTATAACAATTCAATGATGTATCTACACCTATAAATAATGAATAGTGATAATAAAAACGACTCTCCAGAAAGCACCCAAATCGATCACGATATTTTTATTATCGGTGGTGGAATCAATGGTTGTGGAATTGCCCGCGATGCCGCCGGCAGAGGTTACTCAGTATATTTGGCTGAAGCAGATGACCTTGCCAGCGGTACTTCATCGCAATCCACTAAATTAATCCATGGCGGTCTGCGTTATCTAGAGCACTATGAATTCAAGTTGGTGCGTGAAGCCCTCACCGAACGCGAAGTTTTATGGCGTGTGGCACCCCACATTATCCATCCTTTACGCTTTATTTTGCCTTATCACAAAGGCTTAAGACCCTGGTGGCTATTACGTTTAGGTATGTTTTTATACGACAATCTTGGCGGTCGTAAATTACTTGCTGCAAGTAATGCACTTAAATTAGATGATAATGAAGAAGGAAGATGCTTAAAACCGGGCTTTAACAAAGGCTTAGAATATTCAGATTGTTGGGTAAACGACTCGAGATTGGTGGTATTGAACGCAATGGATGCGCATGAATACGGTGCAACCATTAAAACCCAACATAAAGTAGTTGCGATTGAACGCTTGGCAGAACATTGGATGGTATCTGTTGAAAATCAATTAACAAAAAACGTCGAAGAAATCAGTGCCAAAGTATTGATAAACGCAGGCGGTCCATGGGTTGATGACATTATCAATATATTAAGTGAAGAAAACGACACACCCGCTAAAAATATTCGTAAAGTACAAGGCAGTCATATTGTCGTGCCAAAACTATATGATCACGATAAGTGTTATATCTTCCAAAACGAAGATGACCGTATCACTTTCGCTATCCCTTATCACGAAGACTATACCTATCTTGGAACCACTGATTACGAAATCGAAGGTGATCCGCGTGATGCGAAGATAAGCGATGAAGAAGTGAAATATCTTTGTGAAGCAGCCAATGATTACTTCAAAACACAGGTTACACCCGATGATGTCGTCAGCACTTATGCCGGTGTACGAGCACTGTACAATGATGGTGCATCTAAAGCACAAGAAGCGACACGCGATTATGTATTACAGATAGATGATAAAAGTGAAAACCAAGCTCCTTTAGTGAATATCTTTGGAGGCAAGATCACAACTTATCGTAAGCTAGCAGAGTCCATGATGGAACTGATTGATGACTTGCTGGATAAAGAAAATCAACATTGGACGGAACACGCTCATTTACCCGGTGGTGATTTTGCCATTGATGACAAACAGAAATTACATGAGTTGTTTAAAGTTGATTATGGTTTTTTACCTAAAGGCATCATCACCAGATTACTACGAAATTATGGCTCAAAAGCAGCTTTGATTTTAGGAAAAGCAGAAAGTGAAAAGGATCTAGGCAAACACTTTGGCCATGGTTTATATGAAAAAGAAGTGGTGTATTTAATCGAAAACGAATTTGCAATGAAAGTCGATGATATTCTACTACGGCGCACAAAATTAGGGCTTAGATATAGTGAAACTGAGAAAAAAGGCCTAGAGAAATGGTTAAAAAATCATTTTAAATGAGTAAAAAGACACCCCCCCTACTTTTGTCCGTTTTTAAACGTATTTACATACTCTTAGGCAATCATACCTAGTCTATGAACGAGCATCCAAATTATTCCTTATTAGAAAATAATAACTTTGAAAATGTCCTAAAAAAACTCATCAGTAAAACACCCAATCCTAAGACCAAACTTAAGCTCATTCTGCATGTCGGCACACCAAAAACGGGAACTACCAGCCTGCAAGTTTATTTACACAAAAAACAAGGTAAATTACGTAAACTGGGAATTCTCTATCCTAATCAAAGTCATAATTCTGAAGCACCCAAGCATCAATGGTTTGAAAAGAACTTAACCCGAATTCATCCTCAAAATTTACTCGATAACTTCGCAAAAATACTGGCAAGTGTAGATGAAAATACGCACACAATTATGCTTTCATCCGAAGGTATTTATAATCACTGGTGGGATTTCTCTGAAGACTCAAAAAAACTTTTACTGGCGATTAGTAATCACTTTGAAATCAATATCTGGGTTTGGTTTCGTGATCCTCTGAGCTTTGCTGAAAGCTTTTATAAACAATGCCTGCGTAATCCAGTGATTGAAAATATTACTTGTTACGGCAAAGATTTATCCTTTGCAGATATCCTCAAAGACCCATGGTTTAAACAACGTCTAAACTATATCGATTTTATCAATGAATGTGAGAATCTTTTTGGAGAGTCGTCATTAACTATCTTTAAATATCAACAAGATACCGTAAATACAGTGAGCAAATTATTAGGACTAGATACCCCACATGATAATCCCACACCACGACACAACACCAGCATGAATGAAGCAACCACAGAGTTATATCGGATGCTTAATCGTTTACAATTAACAGCTAAGGAAAAAGAAAAATTCGTGCCGCATTTGCATGCACTGAATGATGAGGCAAAACCCTATCTGAGTAGACTTCAAATGGAACTAATTGACACAGACTCAAAAAAAGAAATTATACAAATAACAGCTAAAGGCATGACAGCACTCGAAAAACGTTATTATAAGACTTAAAAAGACACCCCCCTACTTTTGAAGGGTTTCCCCTAATCAATCTCCACTACTTTCCCAGGATTCATAATATTCAACGGGTCCAGCGCTAATTTTAACGTTTTCATAACATCATAACTAGCACCATGTTCGGCGCGCATATACTTCTTTTTACCTGTTCCTACACCGTGCTCACCGGTGACTGTACCACCAAACTCTAAAGCAATTTCATTAATGGTTTCAGCTAAAGTCTTCGCCGCAGAAAATTCTTTATCATCTTTAGGGTCAAACAGAATCAAAAGATGAAAATTACCATCACCGACATGCCCGACCACTGGGGCAATCAATCCCGCATCAGCAATCAACTGTTTTGTTTTAGCAATGCAAGGGGCGAGTTCGGATATCGGCACACAACAGTCGGTGACGATACTATCCGCGCCAGGTGCAAGTGCTTTACCCGCGTAATAGGCACTGTGACGTGCTTTCCAGAGGCGATTGCGCTCTTCCTCTTTGGTCGCCCATTGAAAATCTGAGCCACCAAATTCCTCGCTGGCGCTTCTAAACAGCTCTACCTGTTCCGCGACTCCAGTTTCAGTGCCGTGAAATTCTAAAAATAAATGGGGTTTTTCTGGAAATGACATATCAGGATTATAGATATTCATACCTTTCATTTGCACATCATCCAAAAGCTCTATGCGCGCCATGGGGATGCCCATTTGATTCGCCATAATCACGGTATCAACGGCTTCTTCTATGCTATCGAAAGTACAAGTGGCCGCTGAGATATTTTCAGGCATGCCGTGTAAACGCACGGTGAGTTTTGTGATGATACCCAGTGTGCCTTCTGAGCCTATAAATAGATGTGTTAAATCGTAACCTGCTGAGGATTTTCTCGCCCTCGTCCCGGTATGAATAATCTCACCATTGGCTAATACCACTTCCAAGGCCATGACATTTTCGCGCATGGTTCCGTAAAGCACGGTGTTTGTTCCTGAAGCTCTTGTTGAAGCCATACCGCCCATGGTGGCATCTGCCCCTGGGTCAACAGTAAACATCAAACCGGTGGTTCTTAAGGCTTGATTTAATTGCTTTCGCGTAACACCCGGTTCCACCACCGCATCGAAATCACTTTGATGAATTTCTAAGACTTTATTCATGCGACTGGTATCGACGGTTATGCCGCCTTGTGTAGGAATTACATGGCCTTCTAGAGAAGTGCCAATGCCATAAGGAATCACAGGACATTTATACCGATGACAGATTTTCATCAATTCAGAAACTTCTTCAGTGCTTTCAGGAAACGCCACCGCATCGGGTAAACAGGGTGTTGAATAAGCTTCGTCGTGACTGTGCATTTCTAGAATTGACGACCCCATCGAAATGCGATCACCCAATAATGTTTTTATATCTTCGATAGCATTTTGTATAAATGAACGTGTCATAGTGAGCCTGAACTGCTAAGAACCTTTGATTATAGTAAAACTCGAGAATATTGATACACTATCGACATGCCAAGACACATCTCTACCACAGCACTATCCAAAAAACTCGGCGTGACAAGCCGCGAGTTATTTGCTGAATTTGAAAAACTAGAGTGGATTACCGCAGACAGAAATCTCACCGTCGATGGCTTCAGCGTCGGTGGCATCTACAAAGAAATGAAAAAAGAAGGTGAAACGATTAAATATATTGCCTGGCCTGATGACATCGAATTGGGTGTTTCACCTCAAGAAAAACAATTTGTTACTGCAACAAGTTTAGGCAAAGCATTTAATATTTCTGCACTCAAGGTCAACTATATCCTTGCTGAAATGGGTTGGGCGAAACGAGGTGATCTCAACAAAGGATGGCTTGCGACGCAACAAGGTATCAATGTCGGAGCCATTCAATCAGAGGACAATAAATCAGGCATACCCTATATTCGTTGGCCTGAATCTATAAGTAAACATCAAACCTTAGCTTATACAATCGCTGACTTTAAAGGAAGCACAACAACTAGCATTAAACATCCAGATATTCAAACGTTTAGAGAACGTTTTAGTGCGAAATATCGAGCAACTGATGGACATATGCTGCGCTCAAAAACAGATTTGCGAATTGATAACTGGCTTTATATGTTTGAAATTGCGCATGCGTATGAACGCCGTTTACCCATTGAAGAAGAAGCTTTCGGGAGTTTCTATATTCCGCATGGTAAAGTCTATATTGAATATTTTGGCTGTGAGAATGATGATGCCTACGGCTATGATAAAAATTGCCAAAGACGTAAACAGGAAAAGTTAGAGATTTATCAGAAATATAATTTCAATCTGATTCAACTCGACGATAAGCATATTGTCGATTTAGATAATGCCTTACCCAAGATGTTATTGAAATTTGGTGTTCACACTTATTAAAAAAGACGCCCCCCACTTTTAGCCCTTTATCCAAATACAAAAAAGCCACATACCTAAGCATGTGGCTTTGCAAGTATTAAACTCTTGTTACAATCGTTAAAATTATAATTGATCTGCAGGAGTATCTTTAATTACATCCCAGTTTTTATTAGCAGTTATAATTTTTTTAGCTTTCTCTGGCTGAAATAGTTCAAATGCTTTTGCACTTGATTGAACGAACAACTTGCCATCAATAACTTCATATTGTGTAGGGTTTATAGGAATTTTTTTGCTGATTGTTGTACCAAACGCACAGAACCCACCATATTGTGGCGCATACTTAGAAGGGTTTGCCTTGAATAAGTCGCGGTTCTCTTCTGATGCAAAGTGATAAATAGCACCGTTATATACCGAACTAATACCTGAATAACCTTGAACTGGCGCATCTTTCGTGAAATATGAAACTGTGTCATACCCAGCAAGAATCACACCATTTTCATCTGTTGAAGTGGTAACAGTAGCAAAACTAAGACTACTTACTAACATGCCTGAGACTAATACCAAGGTTTTTAGAGATTTTGCGAAAGGGTTGAAAATTTCCATTTTAATTTGTCCTATTTAAGTTAATATTAATTAATACAAGGGCGTTATGTAATGAATTTATCTCTACATATTGTCTTGTTGAAATGAATATTAAAGTAATTCTCAAATATCCCTATGTCTAAAAATCTAAGAATTAGGTTCAACAATCCATG
>CALJIH010000149.1 GCA_937974135.1 uncultured Cocleimonas sp.
GCAGCAATAAATGTAGCATCAGGGCACAGCAGAATAGATTGCGCATTTTCGTCGTGCTCAGCTTGTGAAAACAAATCCATCGCGACCCAATCTGGGTCTGTCTTACCATCACATACGATCAATATTTCTGAAGGCCCAGCAATCATGTCGATACCTACCGTACCAAACACCATGCGTTTAGCCGTAGCCACAAAGATGTTTCCCGGTCCGACAATTTTATCGACTTGAGGAACCGATTCTGTGCCATAAGCCAGCGCCGCAACAGCTTGTGCGCCACCAATAGAAAATACTTTATCAACACCTGCAATGGCAGCAGCAGCCAATACCAGCTCATTCACTTCACCGTCAGGTGTAGGAACGACCATGATCAACTCTGGCACACCTGCAACTTTGGCAGGAATAGCATTCATCAAAACGGATGATGGATAAGCAGCTTTGCCCCCAGGAACATAAAGTCCGACACGATCTAAAGCAGTCACTTGTTGTCCTAATACGGTGCCATCCTCTTCGGTATAGCTCCATGACTCCATATTTTGATGCTGCGCATAACTTTTTATGCGAGACGCAGCTTTTTCTAGAGCATCACGGTGTTCAGGGCTTATCGCGGTTAATGCTTTTTGTAAACGTTCAGCAGGGATTTCAAGTTCTGTCATTGAACTAGCAGTCATACGATCGAATGTATTCGTGTATTCTATAACTGCGGCATCACCCTTAGTTTTGACATCAGATAAAATATTATTTACCGTATCAATGATTGCTTTATCTGAGCTACTATCCCAAGCTAAGCGTTGTTTTAGCTTACTCCAAAAGTCTTTATCAGAACTGTTTAATCGTTGGATATTCATATCTTCTACTGCAAAAAAAACCAAGTCTAATCATACCTTGGCTTTTTAAAAATTACATAATTCACTTAATTTCTAAGTTAAGAAATCAATGGGTTTATTAATTCTAAACTGTGCGTCGCTTTGCAACAGCATCCGCAAGCTGGCGGAGTACAACTTCAGTATCATCCCAATTGATACAGGCATCTGTGATACTTTGGCCATATGTTAGGTCTTCTAGAGTTTTACCTGAACCGTCTTGGTTACCTTCAACCAAATGACTCTCTATCATTACACCGGAAATACCTGTTTGCCCACCTGCAATTTGATTGGCAATATTTGCACATACTTTGGGTTGGTTTTTAAAATCCTTATTACTGTTAGCATGGCTGAAATCCACCATAAGATTTTGTGCTAAACCAGCATTTCCTAATTGCTCTAATGCTTCCCCAACACTGACTTCGTCATAATTTGGACGACGTCCACCACGTAAAATAATATGACAATCTTCGTTTCCTTGAGTAGTGAAAATTGCAGATTTACCCTCTTTCGTAACGGATAAGAAATGATGTGAATTAGACGATGATTTAATCGCATTAATCGCAATATCTAGATTTCCATAGGTACCATTTTTGAAACCAATTGGACACGATATACCTGAAGCTAACTCGCGATGCGCTTGTGATTCAGTGGTACGTGCACCGATAGCTCCCCATGAAATTAAATCTGCAACATATTGTGGTGAGATTAAATCTAGGTATTCAGTTGCCGTCGGCATACCTTGTTCTGCAAGATCAACTAATAACTCGCGGGCTACTCTTAAACCCTTATTTATATTGAATTTATTTGTAAGATCAGGATCATTAATCAAGCCCTTCCAACCAACGCTAGTACGTGGCTTTTCAAAATAAACACGCATAATGATATGCAAATCATCTTTAAGTTCTTCGCGCATTTTTGCCAAACGACCTGCATACTCCATAGCGGCTTTTGGATCATGGATAGAACATGGTCCAACAACTACGATTAAACGATCATCCTCACCATGTAAAATTTTATGCGATGCCTCACGAGCTTGGCTCACCACCTGCGCGGCATTTTCAGTTAACGGAAAATCTTCAATTAACGTAGCCGGTGAATGTACTTCTTGAACTTCCATAATGCGTAAATCGTCTGTTTTTATTTGTGCGTTGTTCATAATTATCTTTTCGTTTCAAAGTTTAAATTTAATATCGCCAATTTGCTTCAACGGCTTGTTTAAGTTGATCTAATAAAGTTTGTAACTTTTTGTGTTTAGTTTTCATTGATGCTGAATTCACTACAATCCGAGAACTGATATCTGCCATATGTTCAAGAGGCACTAGACCATTTGCTTTCAAGGTATTACCCGTATCAACAACATCAACAATAATATCTGCAAGTCCGACAATTGGGGCAAGCTCCATAGAACCATACAGCTTAATAATTTCAATTTGTCTGCCCTGCTTGGCAAAGTAATCACGAGTACAGTTTACAAACTTAGTGGCTACTTTTAATTGACCATCTGGTAGCGTACGATCAGCAAAACCCGCTGTCATTAACTTACAACATGCGATCTTTAAATCGAGCATCTCATACAAGCCGTTACCACCATGTTCCATTAATACATCTTTACCCGTTACACCCAAATCGGCTGCACCGTATTGAACATAAACAGGCACATCTGTCGCTCTAATAATCACCAGCTTGATGTTTTTATGATTGGTATCTAGTATTAACTTGCGACTGGTTTCGGGGTCATCTAAAGCTTGAATACCTGCTGCTTCAAGCAAAGGCATGGTCTCTTTAAAGATGCGTCCTTTAGATAATGCGATGGTAAGTGTGTCTTTCATTGTTATATTTATTGTTAGCTTACTATTCGTTTAATTTTTGCACCAAGGCCAGTTAACTTGCCTTCGATATCTTCGTAACCACGATCTGTGTGATAAATACGATCGACAATGGTAATGCCTTTTGCCGTAAGTCCGGCTAATATCAAACATGCTGAAGCTCTTAAATCTGTCGCCATCACTGGCGCACCTCGTAATGAAGGCATTCCTGCTACAATGGCAGTATTGCCTTCCAAACGGATATTAGCGCCCATACGCATCAATTCTGCAACATGCATCATGCGATTTTCAAAAATCGTTTCTACCACCACACTAATGCCTTCAGCGACGCAATTCATTGCCATAAACTGAGCTTGCATATCAGTTGGAAATGCTGGATGCGGCTCAGTGCGAATATCAACAGACTTCAGCTTACGTCCACGCATATCCAATTCGATCCAATCATCACCTTTTTCTACACTGGCGCCACAATCTCTAAATTTTTGAAGTACAGCATCTAAGGTTTCAGGTGCGGCATTTACACATTTGACCTTGCCGCCAGTTATTGCTGCAGCCGCTAGATAAGTACCGGTTTCAATTCGATCTGCAAGCACTGAATAATCAATACCTTTTAATTTTTTTACACCAACTACGGTTATTGTATTGGTTCCAGCACCGGTTATTTTTGCTCCCATTTTATTTAGGCAATTAGCGAGATCAACCACCTCTGGTTCACGAGCTGCATTTCCAAGTGTGGTAGTACCATCAGCTAAAACAGCAGCCATCAATAAGTTTTCGGTACCGGTAACGGTTACTGCATCCATTACAATGTCAGCACCTTTTAGTTGGTCACAACGCGCTCTTATGAAGCCTTCGTCCACTGTGATTTCAACACCCATCGCTTCAAGGCCTGTGAGGTGTATATTTACTGGACGACTACCGATGGCACAACCACCGGGTAAAGATACCTCTGCGTAACCGTAACGAGCAACTAGAGGGCCCAATACTAATATAGAGGCACGCATTGTTCGCACTAACTCATATGGTGCTATCTGGTTTTCAATAGTTTTAGTATCGGTAATGATATTATTATCTTTATCGATAGTGACTGTAACACCCATGCCTTCAATGAGTTTTGCAAGTGTTGCGACATCCTTTAATCTAGGTACATTTCTAATGGTCATTTTGCCATCAGCAAGCAAACCCGCAGCTTGCAAGGGAAGCACTGCATTTTTAGCGCCAGAAATAACTACTTCACCTTCTAAAGGAGTACCGCCTTCAATTTGAAAAACCTGCATCTCAAGAGTCCAGTCTTACTGCAAAGGGAGGCATGATAACGAATTATGAGTCGGATGTGCACCACTAATCCTTGAATTCATTAAGGATTAGTGTTTTTTTATCATTTTCTTGAAGAGTATGCGTAATTTGAGGGATTTATACAGGAATCTTAAAGCAAATATTAGATAAATTGTGGATCTTATGCCGCAATCAATGACTGTAATTGATAAGCTTTGATAAGGGATTTTGTTTGATCAGGGATTCCGACAAAATGACATGCTTTAGCCGCTTCTTTACATTCCCTTTGCCATTCCAGTAAGAGTGCAATTCCAGCACTATCGATACGTTCTAATTGATGACAATCAATAACAAAGTCAGCTTTATTCGAACTCGATAATTGCTCGAATATTTGAAGACTTTGTTTTTCTATTTCAGTCACATTGGCATACACAAGATTGCCCGTTATTGCCAACCCGTGATCTGTTTTGCTTAGAGAAGAATCCATTATTTTTTCAGAGCTAATTGTTTACTTACCAGCTTTTTCGATTCTAGCAATCAAGGCATTTAAACCTTTAGCACTGACTTCACGGGTAAAGTTTGTTCTAAAGTTTGTAATCAAGTTAACACCTGCAATTTCTACATTATAAGCTTTCCAATCATTACCCACTTTTCGTAAGCTATAGTTAGCACTGATTGCTGAACGTCCTTTTGGAGTAACTAGAGTTCTAGCTAATACATAACCTGGTTTTTTATTAGGAACTGAATTACCAGCTCGTATTTTTGAGCCTGAGTAATTAATCATTGCCTTAGCGTAACTTCTCACTAACATACCACGAAAGGCGTTTACGAAACGATTGCGTTGTTCTGGTGATGCCGTTCTCCAATGTTTTCCCAAAGTCAATTTAGACATTGCATTGAAGTCAATAAAAGGTAACACCTCTCTTTTAACCATTGCATTTAAGGCATTTTTATCATTACTGTATTGTGCTTTATTTTTTTCAAGCATATCTACAATCCTTGATGTAACAGCAATAACTCGTTTTTCAGCCACGTCTACATCGGGTGTTTTCGCCGCTACAGGGTTAGTTATAAATATGAGTGTTAAAAACAGTAAGGTTGATAAGACAAACACACCAAATGATTTAAACGGTGAAGATGAGATTAGTTTTGCTTTTACTTGGGTCATTAGAATTTTTTCCTTAACTACAATAATAATGCTATGTACGTAATTAGTTCACTTTAGATGTAATTAGTTCCGCTAATTACATGAAATTACATATTTTTTTATTAAAAATCTTTTAAAATTTATTTAGTAGTAAGGCTTACTAAAACCTTACCAATGATTTCTTCAAGAACAATAGCAGATTGGGTTAAATCAATTGAACTTCCTTCAACTAACGACGCATCCTCAGCGCCTGGCTCTAGGGAAATATACTGTTCTCCTAACAAACCTGCAGTGTAGATACTGGCTTGGCTATCTTCT
>CALJIH010000150.1 GCA_937974135.1 uncultured Cocleimonas sp.
CGCCATGTTTCACGTGAAACACTTTTGCTTGAAGGCTATCTAATTCAATGAGGTGAGTACTTGTGATAATGAGTTGCTTTTTTATTTTTGATAGGTACTTTAACAAAAGTTCTTTGTTATTAGAATCTAACTCAGCCGCTAAATCATCAATTAGTAACACTCCTTTACCTGGTAATGTGCTAGTAATACTATTACTTTGTGCGAGTAATAAACAAATGGCTAATAACTTCAACTGACCTCGTGATGCTGATTCAACTGCGGGGGTAGAATTAATTAAAATAGAAAAGTTTGCCCTATGTGAACCAGCAGTAGTACGTTTTACTTTTTGTTCATATTCTTGTTTTTCTTTATAGAAGTTTATTAATGATTCTCGATCTAAAGTTAGATCTTTAGGAAAACCTGTTTTTAAGTCTAACTGTATTGATAAACCATTAAGTAATTCAGACGCTATTTCATCAACAATCGGTTGTAACAGCTCAATTACTTTTTGCCGATATTTAATTAATGAAGGCTGTAACTCAACTAACTCTATAGTCCATTTATCTAAAGCATATGCATGTTTTGATGATTTGAGACAAATATTACGTTGCTGCAAAATATGTTGGTATTTTTTCCATTTAGATAAAAATTCAGGAAATACATAGAAAGCTATCCAATCTAAGTAAGAACGTCTGACAGCTGGTGAGCCAGTAATGAGATCAATAGAGCTAGGATGGATAACGGTTAAAGGTAAATGAGAACTCAGTTCAGCTTGGGTATAAACATCTTGTTTATTAATTCTGATTTTTGTTTTTTTAGATGTTTTTTCAATACCTATCTGTGAGATTACATCTTTTCCAGACGTTGAATCTATTATTCCAGCACTAACTAGGATTTGATCAGTACTATCCGAAATTACTTCTGATATATGTGAAGTTCTAAATGAACGACCTTTTGATAGTATATTCAATGCTTCAAGTAAACTCGTTTTACCTGAGGCATTAGGACCAACAATAATATTAAGATCAGGTGAAAATTCCAACGAAATAGGTTCTAAGGCTCGGCATCCATGGATTGTAATATTTTTAATCCACATGATATATGAGAAGACACCCCCCTACTTTTATAGGTTTTTCGAATCCAGTTAGTGAGCAGTAATAACTAAGATTCGTCATTGCTCGTAAAAGCAGTTTACGAGTTATTAAAAATAAAATGCTTAAGCATCATAACCTAATAGGCATAACTACATATCGAGTTTTAGGATCATCAGGTGAATGTAACAAAGCACTGCTATCTGGACTAGATAATTCTAGTTTGACTACATCACCTTCTAAATGATTAACTGCTTCCAATAAATACGTCACATTGAATCCAATTTCGAAAAGATCGCCCGAATAATTTATATCTATTTCTTCTTCAGCACTTTCATTTTCAGGATTATTACTATGAAGAGTCATGGTGCCATCCAATAAGCGAATTCTAATCCCTCTAAATTTTTCATTCGATAAAATGGAAACACGAGCCAAGGTATTTTTAAATTGTTCACGATCTAATTCAATGGAGTGATTACAATTAGCAGGAATTGCTGCTTGATAGTCAGGATATTTCCCATCAATCAACTTAGAAGTAAATCGAATATTATCTTTATTTACGCGAATGTGATTATCACTGATTTGTAAACTGACAGGTAAATCACTAGTACTATCTAATAAACGTGATAATTCTAAAATACCTTTTCTTGGAACGATAATTTTTAACGAATTTTCCAAGGAGTTTGAAAGATTAAATTCAGAAACGGCCAGTCTATGACCATCTGTTGATACAGATAGGAGTTTATTGTTGTTCAGCTCTAATAGTAATCCATTCAAATAATATCTAACATCTTGATTTGCCATAGAAAAAGAGACTTTTTCTAATAAAATCTTAAGATCTTTTTCAGGAATAGAAACTTCATTCTGAATAGGAATATCGTCAAGTAAGGGATATTCATCAGCAGGTAATGTAGCTAATTCAAAGCGACTTCTTAAACCTTTTATATGAAGTCGATCACCTTCAGTTTCAAACATAACAAAACAATCTGCTGGTAATGCTTTACAAATTTCATATAGCTTACGAGCAGGTGCGGTTATTTGACCAGCTTCTTCAGCCTGAGTTGGGAATTCGGATGATAATTCAATTTCTAAGTCTGTTCCCACCAGTTTTAAATTATTTTCAGTAGCATGAATAAGAATATTTTCAAGAATTTTACTTGTGTGCTTTTTTTCTACTGCTCCAACAACATGAGTCAATTGTTCAAGTAATGTTTCTTTAGATATTGTTAATTTCATAATATTTGTTCGATGTTATGTTGTTTATATTATATATATATTAAAAGATAATAGTAATAATAAGGGTCTGCATTAAAGCTTAATAAAAATTAATAAATATTATAAATCATATACTTATATAGTATTTAGCTTGTCTATAAGTTATCTAGTATTTTCTACTAAGCCTGTTTATTGCTTGTGGATAAGTACATGTCTGAAATGTTGCAATATTTTATCCACAACTTATAAAAAGATTTATACAAACTTTAATCAGTGGTTTTCCTTTTGTTTTCTATCAAAATTTAACGGGTTAATGTTCTTTCTAAAATCCTATAACTTTCATCAAGAGTTGTATCTTCGGTACGCAATTCTTTTATCTTTTTACAAGCATGAATGACTGTTGTGTGATCACGATTACCAAAGTAAGAGCCAATTTCAGGCAAACTATGATTGGTTAATTCTTTAGATAAACTCATTGCAACTTGTCTGGGTCGTGCTATAGAACGAGTACGTCGTTTAGAATCTAAATCTGATGTTTTTATATTGTAATGTTGGGCCACTGTCTTTTTTATGTTATCCACAGTGACCATTTTATCCTGGCTAGCTAACTGATCGCGCAAAGCATCATGAACAAAATCTAGAGTAATATCAGTATGTTGATGTAATCTAAGACTTGCTAAAACGCGTTGTAACGCACCTTCTAAATCTCTTACATTTGATCTGAATCGTTTAGCGATAAAAAACGCAGCATCTTTCGGTAAAGTTAAATGATACTGTTCAACTTTAGAGGTTAAAATTGCGACCCGAGTTTCTAATTCAGGTGGTTCTATTTCTACAGTTAAACCCCAATTTAGTCTCGAACGTAATCTATCATCGATACCTTCGACATCTCTTGGATATCTATCACTAGTCAGAATAATTTGCTTTTGTCCTTCTAACAGAGCATTAAAGGTATGGAAGAATTCTTCAACGGATCTATTTTTACCAGCGAAAAATTGAATATCATCTATCAGTAGCGCATCTACTGTTCGATAATAAACTTTAAATTGATCGATACTGTTAGTTCTTAGCGCTGTAATCATATCATTTACAAAGCGCTCAGAATGTAAATACACGACTTTAGCTTGAGGGTTGTTTTCTCTAATCTTATTGCCTATCGCATGCATCAAGTGGGTTTTGCCTAATCCTACACCTCCGTAAATAAATAATGGATTATAAGATTGGCCAGGGTTTTCACCTACTTGTTGTGCTGAGGCAACTGCCAATTGATTAGATTTACCTTCAACAAAATTTTCGAAAGTCATTGAAGGATTGAGATTATTGGTAAAACTTTTTTGATTGATAGCCGGATCTGGCGTGTCAATTATCTCGGTATTTGAAGTTATACTATGAGGTGTGCTGATTTCATTATCATTTGCAGAATCAAAAGGTAAAGTATCACCAGCTCCAATTTGCAATACTACCTGTATATTTTCACCATTAGATAACAATGTTATTTTATCCTTTATGGTATCAAGATGATGGTCTTTAACATGTTGATATACAAAGGTATTAGGAGCCAAAAGTACAAGAATATTGTCATGTTGGGTGCCATGCAAGGTTCGTAACCAAGTATTGATTTCTTGATCACTGAGCTCTGATTCTAATTTATTTAGGCATTGTTGCCAGAGCATTAAAGAGGCTCCTATCGAATAAGTTGTAATTAATTTTTAAAACAATTACTTAAAGCATAGACTGCTTTTTAAATGTTTTTCGGAATATTAAGTTAATCTGCTAGGGGACAGACTTATCAAAAAATGTCGATTATTTTAATGTTTGTCATCTTAAAAATAAATTTTTAGAGAATTAATAACAATAAAAATAATCTTTAAATAGTACTTCGATTTATAAGTTATCCACAAGCAGTTTTTCTTCTTATATTAGAATAAATACATTGACTTTTAAGTAGTTGTAGCGTATTTTTTCCGCCCTTCGCGTCCAATTGACTTTTAGATTAATCTCAAAAAAATTATCTAAATATTTTGTACGCTTTAATACTAATTTTTTGACATTATCTCGAATAGATATTTATAGGTTTAATCATGAAAAGAACATTTCAACCAAGTAACTTAAAACGTAAGCGTACACATGGATTTCGTGCACGTATGAGTACTGTTGGCGGACGTAAAGTGCTTAAAGCGCGTCGTGCAAAAGGTCGTGCAGTTCTTTGTTGTTAGTTGTAAACAATAAGATACTCGAACACTAAAGCAAATAAGCAATCAATTTTTGAAATTTGAGTTTTAAAACCTAGATTTATTGCGTCATCAAAGTGAAAACTACTATGGAATTTTACTTTAGTCGCAATATGAAGTTGTTGGTTGCTGAACATTACAAAAATGTTTTTAGTAAATCACAACGTTTTGGAAATAAATCAATAACGATTCTGGCAAAAAAAAATAATCTAGAGCATCCGCGACTTGGTTTAGCTATTTCTAAAAAATGTGCTAAAAATGCTACAGACAGAAATCGTATTAAAAGAATCTTTCGAGAAAGCTTTCGCTTACACCAACATAAACTCCCTAGTGTTGATATTATTGCAATGTGTAAACCTAATATACTTTCATTAGATAAGAAAGAAATGCATACCCAGATCGAAACTCAATGGCGATTAATGCAAAAAAAGTTTCTTCAATCTACAACTTCAGATTAGAGTTCTAAAACATGGAACAACAACGTCCTTTTTTATATTTAAGCTTATTTTTTCTGTGTTTTCTAATTTGGTCAACGTGGACACAAAAGAATGCTCCGATAGCACCGTCTTCTTCGGGTCAAACTACTAGTACGGATTCAAGTCAGATTTCTGTGCCTACCTCAGTACCCAGCGCTGTACCTACTGCTGCAGAAAATACAAATGCAAACACTGTTCCACAGTCAAATACTGCTAATTCAGAAGCGCAACTCATTAATATTAAAACAGATGTTTTAGATATTCAGATAAATACTGTGGGTGGAACAATCGTTCAAGCAGATTTACCAGCATATCCTGTAAGTCTTGAACAACAAGATACTGCTGTAAGAATAATAGATAAGCAAAAAGATTATGCTGCTCAATCTGGGCTTGTGCACTCGCAAGTAGCTGGCCAAAATAGTGCAGATTTTGCACCCAATCACTACTCAAATTTTAGTAGCTCCAAACTGAATTATATTTTAGAAAAGGGACAAGATACCTTAACAGTACCTTTAACATGGTCTAAAAATGGAGTGACTGTCACCAAAACGTTTACCTTTGAAAGAGGAAAATACCTCGTTAAACAAAGTCAGAAGGTTGATAATAATTCTGGTAATAACTGGACTGCTAGTGAATATCTACAACTAAGTCATGCAGAACATACGCGCGATGGTAGTTTATTGGCTGGTGACGTCGCTTATACAGGTGCTGCTTATTACAATGAAAAGTATATAAAAGTTAGCTTTGGCGATATTAGTGATGAAAACCTTAGCGATAAGGTAAAAGGTGGCTGGGCTGCCATTATTCAACACTATTTTGTTGGTGCTTGGATACCAGAAAAAGAAGCAGAAAACAATTACTACACAATTTTTGACAAAGCTAAAACTCGTCACATCATTGGGGTAAAGTCACCACTAAAAACAATTGCAAATGGACAATCAGATACTTTTAATAGCCAGTTTTATATTGGTCCTACAGATCAAGATAAGTTAGCGAAGATATCAAAAGGTCTTGATTTGTCAGTAGATTACGGCATTTTTGCATTCGTATCAAAGCCAATTTTTGCAGTAATGAGTTGGATCAATAAAAATATAGTAAGCAATTGGGGTTGGACAATTATTCTACTGACCATGTTTATTAAACTCCTTTTCTTTTACCCATCTGCTATGAGTTATAAGTCGATGGCAAAGATGAAAAAGCTTGGTCCAAAGATAAAAGATATCGCTGAAAAATATAAGAATGATCCTCAGGCAAAACAAAAAGCAACAATGGATTTTTATCGCAAAGAAAAGATAAACCCACTTGGTGGTTGTTTGCCAATGTTAATTCAAATGCCAGTATTTATGGGATTGTATTGGGTACTACAAGAAAGTGTTGAGCTGCGTCAAGCGCCTTGGATTTTATGGTACAAAGATTTATCGATTAAAGATCCGTTCTTTATATTACCTCTAATTATGGGTGCGAGTATGTTTATTCAACAAAAGCTCAACCCACCTGCTGTTCAAGATCCAATGCAGCAAAAAATATTTACCTATTTACCTGTAATATTTACAGTAATGTTCTTATTCTTCCCTGCAGGTTTGGTCCTTTACTGGGTTGTAAATAATATTTTATCTATATTCCAGCAGTGGTTTATCAATAAAAAAATTATTGGCGACACCCAAACAACATAGTTTTGCTCTAACTATGTTCTAATAGTTAGAGCAATTGGTTTCTCTACCCTTATAAATAGGGTAATTTAGCAGTATGAATTCCAACTTAAAAAATCATGACACTATTGCTGCAGTCGCAACACCTGCAGGACGAGGTGGTGTTGGAATCATTCGTCTATCTGGCCCAGAAGTTAAAAAAATATCTGAGTGTATTTTAGGAACACTGCCAGAACCCTTTAAAGCAAGCCATCGTTTATTTAAAGATGATAAACAACAAACTTTAGATGATGGCATTGCCATATTTTTTCCCTCACCCAACTCTTTTACCGGCGAAGATGTTTTAGAACTGCAAGGTCATGGTGGGCATATCGTAATGGATATGTTACTGCAACGTTGTTTGGAATTAGGTGCTCGAGTAGCCCGTCCTGGTGAATTTTCAGAGCGCGCATTTCTAAACGACAAACTTGATTTAACACAGGCAGAAGCAATCGCAGATTTAATCGATTCTGGTTCTGAGCAAGCCGCTCGATCTGCATTAAGATCTCTACAAGGTGAATTCTCAAAAGCTATTGACTCTTTATTAATGAAAATGATTGAAATGCGGGTTTATGTTGAAGCTGCATTAGATTTTCCAGAAGAAGAAATCGATTTTTTAGCAGATGAAAGTGTCATGATTCGCTTAAACTCAATAAAAGATCAATTATCTGAAATAACCGCAAAAGCAACACAGGGCAGTTTATTAAGGAATGGATTAAATCTGGTTATTATTGGTGAACCGAATGCAGGCAAATCGAGTCTTTTGAATGTTCTTTCAGGTCAAGATTCAGCAATTGTAACGGACATAGCGGGCACCACCCGAGATATCCTGCATGAATCAATTAATCTTGATGGAATGCCTTTGCATCTTATAGATACAGCTGGCCTGAGAGAAAGCGAAGATACCGTTGAAAAAATTGGAATTGACCGAGCTTGGCAGGCCGTTAAAAAAGCAGATATGGCACTTTTGTTGTTAGGTGATTCCCAAACAGTTACAAATAGCGAAGAAATTATTAAGAAACTACCTAATACTCTGCCATTAATAGTTGTTCAAAATAAGATAGATTTAGATAAAACAGAAGCAGGGTTAAGAAACGATAAAATTTATATTTCTGCGAAATATAATCTTGGAATTGATGTATTAAAAGAAGAATTAAAACAGCGCATGGGTTATCAAAAAAATGCTGAAGATATATTTATTGCTCGTCGACGACATTTAAAGGCTTTAGAAAATACACAAAATTTAGTTAATAATGCTGAAGTTCAGCTACTCGAATTTAACGCAGGCGAATTAATGGCAGAAGAATTAAGGCTTGCACAAGATGAGCTGGGCCAAATAACAGGTAAATTCACACCAGATGATTTATTGGGTGAGATATTTAGTAGCTTTTGTATTGGCAAATAAATTAATACCTCTGTCAAAACAGTGCAAAAGTGGGGGGGTGTCTTTTTTTAATAAAAGTATGAGGAAGTTTAACCTCTACCCACAAACTCCATCTTATTGGCCATAATTGTCATTGATAGAATATTGGTACTCAATGGTAAATTTGCCATATTGAAAACCGCCTCTGCGGCATCTTTGACATCCATAGTTGGCATTTCACCTGAATGTTTTATTAAGTTTTCGAGTAATTCGGTTTTCGCATTTCCGATATCAATTTGCCCACAACAAATATTAAATTCACGTCCATCAAGAGAGATACATTTGGTTAATCCAGTAATAGCGTGTTTAGTAGACGAATAAGCCGCCGAATGTGGTCTTGGTGTAATGGCTGAAATTGATCCGTTATTAATAATTCGCCCTCCACTATCTTTCATATGACGAAAAGCCTCACGTGCACAAATAAACATCCCGGTTAAGTTGACGTCTACTGATGCTTGCCAGG
Source organism: uncultured Cocleimonas sp. (assembly GCA_937974135.1). Lineage (GTDB taxonomy): Bacteria > Pseudomonadota > Gammaproteobacteria > Thiotrichales > Thiotrichaceae > Cocleimonas. The sequence continues at coordinate 8,567 of CALJIH010000150.1, forward strand.
CATCTAATGTAATTTCATCAAATGGAGCACCTGGTGGAAAAATCCCAGCGTTGTTAAATAATGCATCGATAGCACCAAACTGTTCTTTAGTTTTTGCAAACGCATTTTTAACATCGTCTTCATTAGTGACGTCGCAAACTAGGTTTATTGCGTTTGAATATCCACTAGATGTAGCTTCTAACTGTTCTAAACGTCTTGCTAATAAAGCAACATTCCAACCAGCTTCTAAAAATCTATAACAAGTAGCGGCACCAATACCACTGCTTGCTCCTGTGATTACGATTGTTTTTGCCATTTTCGTATACCTTAAGAATTAATGTTATTAGAATGTCATGAATACTAGAGAAATGTCCATAATCTTCAATAAAAGGTAAATCTATATGTCACTTGAAGCATCAATATCTTTTTTTATTGCTATTTTCATTTTTGGTATTACGCCAGGCCCCGGTATATTCGCTTTGTTGGGTAAAGCTTTAACCACAGGTGTTAAGGATTGCTTCTCTCTAGCCTTGGGTATGACCATCAGTGATATTGTGTACTTGATTTTAGCAACCTTTGGTCTTGCTGTGATTGCTGAAAACTATTCAGGTTTATTTTTGGCGATACGTTTTATTGGTGCTGCTTATTTAATGTATCTGGGATGGAAAATGTGGACGGCTAAAGTAGAATCTGACATTAATGAAAATAAGCAAAAGTCTGTTTCTTTCGTAAGTGGTTTTATTCAAGGGTTTTTAATTTCTGCATCAAATCCAAAAGTCATCTTATTTTATATCGCTTTTTTACCTACGTTCATAGATTTAACAAAATTGAAAACACCGGATATTTTTCTGTTATCTATTCTGACTTTTTTCGCATTAATGCTTGGATTAATGATGGTTTCTTACGGAGCATCTTCTGTAAGAAGATATTTAAAATCAGAAAATGCAATCAAACGATTAAATAGAACAGCAGGCAGTATTATGTTTGGTGCGGGAATATTTTTATTAAGTCGTGGAAGTAATTCGTAATGCAAAATGTATCGTTGTTTGTTTTTACATCTTTACTACTCGCATTAACTCCCGGGCAAGATTTTATATACATAATGATTCGTAGCATCTCACAAGGTGTGAGGGCCGGTTTTATAGCGATTGCAGGTTTATTGCTAGGAGTAACTTTTCATACATTAGCTGCAGCGACGGGTATCGCAGCGATATTACTCACATCATCTTATGCATTTGTGTTTATAAAAGTGGTGGGTGCTATGTACTTGATATTTCTTGGTGTTCAGGCGTTTCGACAACAAGGAAAGCTTGAAATTAAAAAAACTCAAGATAGGGCATCTGATTTAAAGTTATTTAAAGAAGGTATGTTGTCGAGTACTTTAAACCCTAAATTAGCACTCTTCTTTATGGCTTTTTTACCTCAATTTGTAAGCCATGATGCAGATGCGTTTCAGAATATGGTTATATTGGGCTTATTATTTATTTTAGTATCTTTACCCATTTTATTTTCAGTAGCGATACTTTCTGCGAGGTTTGGAAATTTCCTTACTAAAAATAAAATCTTAAGCCAGTCGATTGGAAAGATTAGTGGAGTAATATTGGTTGGTTTAGGAATTAAACTAGGTTTCGCAGAAAATTAACAAGCATAAAAAAGCCAGACCGAAGTCTGGCTAAGTTACCTTATCAAAGCAAAGGGGGTGCTTTGGTAGGGTGGGGTTGAGCCAAAGGCTCGGGCTAACAACATAATCTATTGGGGGGCTCATTTTGTTGTTAGCTTCACAGAGTGACATAAGTTGCTCTGTGAAAAGAATATCTCACAAGTTTAAAGTGACGTCATTCTGATTAAGATGAAATAACTGACTTTCGGATAGAAGGATAATCAGCATTTGATGTTGTTAAACGTCAGCAGTGCCAATAAAAAGAAAATTGACACTGTTCTAAAAAAGTATAATTTATCCGTAGATGCTAACGAGCTCAGTGGAATGCGTCGTAACGCCATCGCCTGTGTTGCATTAAACACTTGTCCATTGGCTATGGCAGAAGCAGAGCGTTATTTA
>CALJIH010000151.1 GCA_937974135.1 uncultured Cocleimonas sp.
AGTCCTTTGTCAGATATTTTATCACCAGTTTCATTTTCTAACTCAAGCTTACTTTCTCGAACACCTAATGCTCTATCGATAAAAACATAGTCACCACGAGAGTCATTCTCTGTAAGATGGCCAATAAGCGTGTCAGATTCGGACACCCACTCATGAAAAATCGCATTAACTTCGTAATACTTTTTATCTTTTGTTTCATCATAGAGTGCTTTTAAAGCTGCTAAACGCGTATTGCCGCCTCTAAAGAGAAGAAACTTTTGAGGATCATCATTATCAGGACGTTGTGAGACTGATAGAGTCCCTTCTAAGCCTTTGGCTTGGATAGAGACATAGACCTCATCATATTTATCGTTCTTTGTGATACGAGGATTTTTATCGTAAAAGTCAATTTCATCGATAGTTAATGTGAGTAATGTGCCTGTTTTATAGGTTTGTAATAAATTCTTAGTCCGCTTGCTACCTGCATTTAGTTCTTTGCTAATGTCAGAGGCTTGGTCTTTTGATTTTTTATTAGTCATTTACTTACCCTCCACGAAAGCTTCACATTCGGCTGACAGATGGGGAAGGATTTCACTAATGAGTTCGCACATATGTCCTTTTGCACGATTGTCTAGTCTATGAACAGGTACTTTTTGAGTAGCTGCCCTTTTGTATATAACTAGATCTGGAATAACGGTATTTAATATTCTGACTTTCGATTTTGATTCTGCAAATGTTTCTGAAGTAAGTTCTTTAGCAAACAGTTTAGAGTCGTTTGTATTTGCCATCCTATTGATAAAACCATAGAGCTGGCCAATCGGGGCTAATGCTTCGATCATTTCGATCATCCCTAGAGTTCCACGTTTAAATTCTCTTGCAGATAAAATATCGGGTGGAATAGGGGAGACTAGCAAATCTGCTGCTAATACCGTGGTATGTTGAAGAGGTGAATCCGCTCCAATGGAATCTATTAATATAAAGTCGTAATGAGGACGAAGGCTTTGAAGAGTAAGATTTTTAAGAGTAGTTCGTCCTGCTGGACGAGCTGCTATCCAAGTTTCTAATTCTTTGTCAGGATCGTTTGAAAGAGCGATATCAAGGTTATGGATGTCCGTCTTTGAAATGGCATCTAGAGGATCACCATCATTACGAACTAAATTCGTAAGGCCACCATCAGATTTTTCAGTAATATTGAAATGTGATGAGAGACTGGCTTGTGGGTCTCCATCAATAAGGAGGACTTTATAATTTAAATCAGCCAGTAAACCACCTATATTGGCAGTTTTAGTTGATTTTCCGACTCCACCTTTAGTGGAACAAAAAGTAATAACTATATTGTTTCGTTTATCTTCCGTTTTAACTTCCATGTTCATTGTTCCTGAATTAGAATATTTCTATCAGGGATTAAGGAATGTCATGGGTACTCCCCTGTGACATTCCAGCCTCAACCGTTTTCTACTTCCAAATAGACAAGTAACGGTTGAGGCTTTTTTTTGCCTGATACATTAATCAAAACAAAACATTACGGGTACACGTACACGCATGAGTGTTTTTCGTAATAAACAAGAGATTGTGTGGCGGAAGCCAAGAATAGGACTGGAAGAAATTTCCAGTCCTATAAAGATGGTGCCGCAACCAAGAGTCGAACTCGGGACCTACTGATTACAAGTCAGTTGCTCTACCAACTGAGCTATTGCGGCGAAGCGGGCATTCTATTAAAGCTAGGCTGTTTAAGCAAGGTAGAATGCAAAAAAAATGGTAAAAAATTACCCAGCTGAAATTTCTTTCAGCTGGGTTTGTTTTTGACTTCACGAAAACCTTATTATTATTGTTAGCCGGCCATATTATTATTATTTAGTCTGTGGCTGTTTACCTGAAATCGCGGTCTATTTTACGGCTTGTCGCTGAATTGAAACTGAACCGTTCGTCGGTTTTGAAAAAACAATTGATCAATTATTAATCACATAAACATCCAAAGAATTTGTTTTCTATGATTTGCTCAGCAATGCCTTCAGGTAACGCATCTTCCCAACTACCTCTACCTTTACTCATTTTCTTTAACACTTCTCGAGAATATATCTGGAATAGTTCTTTATCGCTGGTTTCAATGCCATAGATAAAATTGTTTTGTAGAAGGTGCCTATATAAGAAGCGCAAATGCTCCTCGACTTTTATTTCAGTAAAGTCACTCACCTCGCCACTCATATTTAGTTCAGGGTAAACAAATAAGCGTGTATTATCAGGAAATAGTTTGCCAAAGCCCTCAAGAATACCGCCTTCTATGCCTTTATAACTTTCTTCATCAAAAATTTGCTTGACGTTTATGACACCGACAACAATGCCTATTTGTAATTTAGTGTATTGTCTAAAGAAAGCTCGTAATGAGAAATATCGCGTGTAATCTGATATCAATACACTGTAACCCAATGAATTTAGAAGCTGTACACGAGCTATGATGTCTTCTTCAGTGGCTAATAAGTCATTACCACGCATGTCATTTAAGGATATTTCAGCTAGTACAACAGTATTGTCTTCATTAACATCATCGAGTTTCTTGAAAGATTCTAAACCCTGTTCGATCATGTCTACATTAAGTCTGGTTACTGGTCTGAACGATCCACGAATTGTAAGCACATTTTTCTTGTACAGCATTTCTGCGGGAATTCCTACGGAGCCATCTGGATTAAACATAATCGCGCGTGTTTTCCAGCTTCGAATTAAATGTAAGTTAATGCTGCGGTTATCCAAATCTTCAAAGTAGGGGCCTTTAAACTCAATGGATTCGATTTCAATACGGTTATGCCAAATATTATCGCTCAATGAATCGATAAAACTTTTTGGGTTTTCAAAGTAATAAAAGGCGGCATAAATGAAGTTAACGCCTAATCGACCTAACGCATCTTGTTGAAGCTCAAAATTTTCATCTTTCATGCGTACATGAAGAATAATTTCAGAGGGTTCTGCACCTGGGTACATTTGAATTTTTACGCCACTCCAAGCATGACATTCGTTATTGCGATTAAAACTCTTTGCGGCTACGGTTGTTGCATAAGCAAAGAACCTTGATTCTTTTGGACGAGAATCGCCAACACGTTGGCCAACGAGTTCGAATTCTTTATCCAACATCGCTTCAACGCGTGCCTTACTCACATATCGTCCACCCTCTTGAATGCCGTAAATAGCATCAGAGAATTGCATATCATAGGCTGAGATAGTTTTTGCAATGGTTCCTGCAGCTGCGCCAGCTTTAAAAAAGTTACGCGCAACTTCTTGACCTGCACCGATCTCAGCAATCGTTCCATACTTCTTTTCATCAAGATTAAGCCGCAATGCTTTCTCAATAGTACTGCGACTACTCACATTCTTTTTGCGGTTGTTGATGTTTTGTTCCATGAATTTGTACCCTAATTATAGCCCGATCAAAACACCCTAAAAGTAGGGGGGTGTCTTTTTAACCTTAAGAATAGAATGTTTTTAAAGTTTTATCTCGTAAAATCTGATGAAAACAATCGTATTCTGATTAGAATTATGAAATTTATATTTGATTTAAATGCCTAAAAGTAGGGGGGTGTCTTTTAAATATATTAACAAATTGAAAATTACACCAATTGTGATGTAATACAAAAAAGTAAAAAAGCAGAGAATCGCATCATGACTTTTGTCGTAACCGAAAATTGTATCAAGTGTAAATACACCGATTGCGTCGATGTATGCCCAGTTGAATGCTTTCACGAAGGTCCCGAGATGTTGGTTATTGATCCTGATGAATGCATAGATTGTGCTTTGTGCGTGCCAGAATGCCCGATTGATGCGATTTATGAGGAGGATGATCTTCCTGAGGATCAATTGTTTTTTATTGATATAAACAAACAGCTTTCTGCTAAGTGGCCAGTCATTGAAGCAATGATACCTGCGCCTGAAGATGCAGATGATTGGAATGGCATGCCAGATAAAATTCGATTTATCGAAGATGAATTGGAGGAAGAAGATGAAGAATAAGCAATTTACAAATTTACCTATCACATAAAAAAGCCCGCGATCTTGCGGGCTTTTTTGTGTGTAGAAATTAATCTAGTAATTTACCGTTTGGCAACAACCAGAATAGTATTTATCGTTTATGGTTGCATTTACTTGGTAAGCTAATGCACTTTGAGTCATATCATTGTAACAAGCATTGGTTTTTTCAAGATTCACATCAACAATATTACGTCCTTTTGTTCCGCCAATATTCATGCGTAATTTACTCGGCGATGCCCAAGCATGGTATTTAATAGGCACATTGTAACCTGCTTTTTGCGGAAACTTCACCTGCATGTTTTGATTAGACATATCAAGTTTGATATTCCAATAACTTGGGTTTTTTCCGTTGCAAGAGAGGATCTCTTTGTTTTGCGAACGTTTCAGCGATTCAGAGTATGAAACTTTTTCTGCAATAGTTTCCTCCAAGGTTTGATCATAACGATCACCAGCAAGTTCTTGAGGGCGTTCACTTAACGATTCAACTTGTTCTGGAATAACTCTAGAGACACTAGTTGATGCAGTTTTTGATGCCTTAGGATTACGTGATGCTATTTTATTAGCATGCAATAAAACCCCTGTTTTCTTTAAATGTCGTCCCTTTACCCAGCCTTTATTTTTATTCCAATTAACCTCGACCCAATTAGCGCCATCAACCACGCGTTGCTTGCCAGTTTCAGTTAAATCTATGGCATTGTAAGGAAGTTTAACTTTGATTCTTGATTTATTACTCGGCCATGCACGCATTTTTAACGTATTGCTTGGCGAGACTTTAGTGACTTTGAAAATAGTAACTTTAGAATCGGCATAAGCTAAAGATAAGCTTGCATCGAACATTATTAATGCAATCACAACTAGCGCCGATAGCGATAAGTGCTTCATAGTGTTTCCCCTTTATTATTTGGTATAAAACTGCCCAAGTCTTATACAGCTCCACTGTTGAGCATACTCATGTTAACTTAAATTAAGGAATATTTCAAATAAGTAACATTAAGTTATCTAAGCTAAGTAACTGCTGTTAAAGGAATAATCATTCTTTCAGTCATGGGTATGAGTTCTTGTATAGTTTTAATGACAAGTAAATCAACATCGCGGATAATATCACCCCAATTTAACTACACTAAATTAGAGAATTTCTAACATGTCAGGCAAGATTTTTATTCAAACCCACGGTTGTCAAATGAATGAATATGATTCGGCTAAAATGCTGGATGTATTGAATGATTCAGATGGCATGGAATTGACGAATAATGCTGAAGAGGCTGATGTGTTATTACTGAACACCTGTTCAATTCGTGAGAAAGCTCAAGAGAAAGTGTTTCATCAAATAGGGCGTTGGAGAAAAATCAAAGAAAAAAACCCTGATGTCATTATTGGTATCGGCGGTTGCGTTGCTAGTCAAGAAGGTAAAGCAATTAAACAACGAGCGCCTGAAGTTGATGTGGTATTTGGCCCGCAGACTCTACATCGCCTACCTGAGATGGTCGCTGAGTCAAAAGCAAAAAAAGAATTTGTTATTGATATTACGTTTCCTGAAATTGAAAAATTTGACCGATTGCCTGAACCTAAAGCGGATGGTGTGAGTGCATTTGTGTCTATCATGGAAGGTTGTAGCAAATATTGTACGTTCTGTGTCGTACCTTACACACGAGGTACTGAAATATCTCGTCCGTTTGATGACATCATTGCAGAGATTGCGCAGTTAGCGGAGCAGGGCGTTCGTGAGATTAATCTTTTGGGCCAAAATGTAAATGCTTATCGAGGAACCATGCATGATGGAGAAATCGCTGATTTGGCTGTTTTGATTCACTATGTTGCTGCGGTTGAAGGTATTGATCGTATTCGTTATACAACCTCACATCCTGTCGAATTTAGCGATAGTTTGATTCAAGCTTATGCAGAAGTACCTGAACTTGTTGATCATTTACATCTACCAATTCAAAGTGGCTCAGATAGAATTTTAGCTGCAATGAAACGCGGTCACATGGCGGCTGAATATAAACAGAAGATTAGAAAACTGCGTGAAATCCGTCCTAATATTAGTTTATCGTCGGATTTTATCATCGGTTTTCCTGGTGAAACGGATAAAGATTACGAAGACACCATGAAATTGATAGAGGATGTAGGTTTCGACAAGAGTTTTAGCTTTATTTATAGCGCTAGACCAGGAACTCCAGCGGCTTCATTTGAAGATGATGTCTCTGAACAAGTAAAGAAAACCCGTTTGTATCGTTTACAACAGCGTATTACCGAAATGGAGCAAGAAATTAGCCAAAAAATGGTGGGCACGGTACAAAAAGTATTGGTTGAAAGAGCCTCTAAACGTGGTGATCAGGTAGCAGGAAGGACAGAGAATAACCGTGTTGTGAATTTTGATGGCGAGCATTCTTTAATTGGAAACTTTGCAGAGGTTGAAATTACCGAAGCACAACCCAATTCTCTACGTGGTAAGCAAGTTTAAGCAACACTGTGTAAGTTTGCTAAACTATAGATTAAGCAAAATCAGAAATAGGTAGATAGACAATATGAAATGGCGTGATAGAAGACAAAGCTCAAATGTTGATGATAGACGTTCAAGTTCTGGCGGCGGCGGTGGCGGTCGAGGATTACCTTCTATAGGCACATTGATGTTTTTATGGCCCATCGTTAAGCCGTTGTTACGTTCAAAAATGGGCCTAGCGGTTGTTGGTTTGGGTGCAGCTGCATATTTCATGGCGCCATCTTTTATGGGCGGCGGCGGCACTAAAGTGGCGAATGAAGCTGCAGATGATGAAAATGCTGCTTTTATAAAAACGGTTAAAGCAGATACGGAAGCGGTTTGGGATAAAATATTCCAGCAAGCTGGTCAACGTTACCCAAAACCTAAATTAGTACTTTATCGCGGAGCAACTCGAAGTGGTTGTGGGCCAGCGGATTCAAGAATGGGTCCTTTTTATTGCCCTGGTGATCAGAAAGTCTACGTTGATTTGAGTTTCTTTAGTGATTTAAAGCATAAACATGGTGCGGGAGGTGACTTTGCACAAGCATACGTTGTCGCACATGAAATTGGTCATCATATTCAAAACATTGAAGGCACTTTGGATAAAGTACAACGAGCTAAACAGTCAGTAAGAGATACTGAAGGTAATGCATTACAAGTAAAAGTTGAATTACAAGCAGATTGTTATGCGGGCATTTGGGCCCATTACCAACAGAAAATGTATGGTGCGTTGGAGCCGGGTGATTTAGAAGAAGCATTAACCGCTGCAGCAGCAATTGGCGATGATCGATTGCAGAAACAAGCGCAAGGTTTT
>CALJIH010000152.1 GCA_937974135.1 uncultured Cocleimonas sp.
TCTTTACTTATAAGATTAGTAAAATGTAATAAATTAAACTAAAGGCCTTAATGTTTGAAGGCATAATTCCGCTAACGAAACAGTGTGTTCCATTAGCGGAAAGTAGCATTTAGATACTTAGTTTATAGATCTAATACACGGTTACGCTGTTGTACATAAGCCTGATCAGAGATCTTAGCCCAGCTCCCCGTATTTGCTCTTGCAGCTTCGAAGCTTTCATGAATCTTCTTCGCTAAAGGGCTGTGTTTCTTAACATCGTCATATACAGACTCGGCTGCTTCACCGAAGCTATCATAGATATCATCACTAAATGCGCGAAGTTTAACGCCATGTTCTTTAATCAATGATGCAAGTGCTTCACCGTTTTTAGCGTTATATTCAGACATCATAGTGTCGTTTTCTTCAGCAGCAGCAGCTTCAATAACAGCCTGTTGTGAAGGAGTAAGACTATCCCACCATTTCTTGTTCATGCCGACAGCAAGCATTGCGCCTGGCTCGTGCATGCCAGGGTAGTAGTAGTACTTAGCCGCTTCGTAGAACTTCATGATCTTGTCATTCCATGGACCAACCCACTCAGTTGCATCGATAGAACCAGATGTTAGGTTCTCATAAATTTGCCCACCAGGTAGAGATACTGGAGAAGCACCCATCTTCGATAGCACATCGCCACCTAAACCAGGGATACGCATTTTAAGGCCTTTGAAATCATCCGCAGAATTCATTTCTTTACGGAACCAGCCACCCATTTGTACACCTGTGTTACCACACATTAAACTTTTTAGACCATAACTTCCTGCTAGCTCGTCCCATAATTCTTGTCCACCACCAAAACGAATCCAAGCGTTCATTTCAGTTACTGTTAAACCGAATGGAACTGATGTGAAGTAAGCATAACCTGGATGTTTACCTTTCCAGTAGTATTCAGCACCGTGATAAATTTGTGAGTTACCCGATGCAACCTCATCAAATGAATCGAACGCCTTAACACGCTCACCAGATGCGTAGTATTTGATTTCCATCATTCCACCACTGATTTCGCCAACACGCTTAGCGAAACGTTGTGCGCCTGTACCTAAACCAGGGAAATCACGCGGCCATGTAGAAACCATGTTGATTTTCATCTTCTTTTCATGGCTGGCTGCCATAGATGTTGATGCCGCTGCTGCTGCAGTTGCCGCAGCTGCACCAGCAACCGCACCTTTTAATACTTTACGTCTATCCATTTCTCATCCTCTATATCGATTAAATAGTCTCTGCTTGGAATATTTAATACAGCGTTTTTAACGCCCAATAACAAGCAGTGTGGTTTTCACACCCTAGTATAGTAGTTCGTAGGAATTAGATGAGCATCGGTAAAAATACGTAATTTTCAATCTACGTATAAAATAGGCAAATTATAGTAAAAATACTTCAAAAGTAGGGGGGTGTCTTTTATCGGTATTTAATCAAATATATCCGACTTTTTTCGCATAGCGGATTAAGCCAGCCATAGAATGCGTATCTAACTTGCGATAAATGTTTCCGCGATGACATTCTACGGTTCGTACACTGATGTTTAGTTTGTCCGAGATATGCTTATTTTTTAGTCCGTTTAGTAATTCCATAAAAATGGCTTGTTCACGCGCTGTAAGCTTATCAGGGTCATTTCTTTTTGACGTATCTAAAGCTTTAGCTGATGAAGAGCAAAAATGAGTGTCACCATTATAGATCGCTCGCACAGCAGCGATCATTTCAGCAGCGGGTTTATCTTTTAGAATGTAGCCTTTCGCCCCCGAATCAATGGCATTTTGAATGTACTCTTTATTATCATGCATGGTTAACACAACAACCTTGATCTCTGGTAATTCTTGAGATAATAAATGCGAGGCTTTCAAACCATTAATTTTAGGCATGCTGATATCAGTAATTACCAAATCAGGTTTGAGTAATTTCGCTTTTTCCAATAATTCTTCGCCATCGTTAGCAACGCCGATGACATTAATATCTTCAATGTCATTGAAGCGCGTGCGCAAACCGTCTTGCACAAGTGGATGATCATCAGCCAATAGGATATTTATAGTTGAGGTTTGCTCAGTTGGTTTTTCTATCGCTACAGTATTCATATTAAATTTATGCCATTGGAATATTTACAATAACCGTGGTGCCTTTCTCTATTGAAGAATTCACGGATAAATTACCTTCGAGTAATTCTGTGCGATCGACCATGTTACGTAAGCCTAGTCCTCGCTCAGGATTCGTTTTATTCAAAGTTTCCTTATTAAAGCCTAGTCCATCATTACTAATAATCAAGTTAATAAAATGGCGCTTTTGACTGATATCAATACTCACTTTAGTAACAGACTTTGCATGTTTTTCGATATTCGTTAGTGCTTCTTGAACGATTCGATAAAAAGCAGTCTCAATTTCGTAGTTAAAATTATCTTTATCGGCAGTATTTGTATAACTCACATTTATATTAGTACGTTCGCTAAAATCATCGATCAAACTATTCAAGGCAAAGAATAAGCCAAGGTCATCCAGGACGGTAGGGCGTAAGTCTCGAGAGATTCTACGGACTTCTTGAATCCCTGAGCTTAGGATATCATCTGCTTCATCGATGATTCCTTTTACTTTGTTGATGGACTGACTTTGGTCTGTTGAAGGTTTTGTAAACTGGTTTTTTGCAGTGTCTAATTTATACCTGACAGAAACTAATAGCTGATTAATGCCATCATGTAGCTCCCGCGAAACTCGTTTGCGTTCATCTTCTTGAAAGTTAATGGTTTTATGCGTCAATTCGCGCATCTTTTCTGACGCTAGACGACTTTCGGACAGGTTGATCAAGAAACCTACCAATGCGGTTAAGAACGTAGCAGTAATTGCAATCAAGGCAGTTAATAACAAAGTGTTTTTGGTGGTTTTTTTCGCTTTTGCTTTGATGTCTGCAACACCTTTTTCGATATCATCAATATAGATACCGGTGCCAACCATCCACTGCCATTTGTCCAGACCAATCGAATATCCTAGCTTTTCGATGGATTTACCTCCAGACGGTTTATCCCACAAATAGCGCGTATAACCTCCGCCTTTTTTGGCTTGTGCGATTAAATCTTGAATCATAAAATTACCGTTTTCATCTTTAAGATTAAACAGGTTTTTACCTTCGAGTTCCGGTTTACGCGAATGTGCGACGTTTACCCCATCGTAATCGTAAACAAAAAAGTAACCATCTTTGCCAAATTCCATATTTTTTAACGTGTAATACACTTCTTTTTGCGCGTAACTTTTCCCAAGGGTAGGGTTTTCATAGATATTTATAATTGCTGTGTAAGCTAATGCTAGATAGTTTTTTAATTCTTTTTCTTTTAGTGAAATGAGTTCTTGTTCGAAATTTTGAGCTTGAATATTTGCTAACTCATTCGTTTGTTTGATGGTGCTCAATGTGATTACAATAATCGCAATAATTAACGGAATTAAGGTTAATAAGGCAATTTTGGTTTTATAAGGCACATTTCTTATCATGTCTTATATATAACGCATAGATGGGTACAGGTAAACCTTGTAGCCTTGGATAAATTATTTAGCAAGGAAAGGTTCGTAAAACCACCTAGCTTTGCATAAATTCATACTACGTTTTTTAAACAACAAAAACGTGTTTTCATTCAAAAGTAGGGGGGTGTCTTTTTGAGTTTAATGTATGGTGTAATTATGATGTTTTCATGATAGCTGCAAGCTTCTGTTTTTTGCGGCTTTCTTTCCATTCAAAAAAGCCAAAAATAGCTAAAATAAAATAAATACAAAACATTACGATGGTGACATAGAAACCGGTTTGCCAATAAAGGTAAATTGCTGCGGTGTTTATAAATAACCAATATATCCAATTATCTAAAACTTTCTGTGCCATTAAATAGGTGTTAATAACAGAAAAAATCATAATGGCTGAATCTAAATAAGGATACTGGCTTACAGTTGTAGCAGTAAAAGATCCAATTGCGATACTCAGTAATCCCGCACCAAATATATATATAAGGTGTTGATTAAAAGATAATTTTTTAATTCGAAACGAAAGCTCTTGAGTTTGATTTTTACGCCATAATTGAAAACCATAAACGGCCATTCCCATATAATAGAAATTGAGAATTGACTGCATTGGCAGTTGCCCTTCCCAAAACAAGACCGTGTAAATAAGAGTACTTAGAAATGCTGCTGGCCAGCACCAAATAGATTCTTTAGCGGCTAAAATAATATAAGTGATACCAAGAACTGTGGCGCACAATTCCCATTTAGATAGCGCTAAAAACGCTTCAATAATTGCTGATATAGACATATTATTAGGCGTTAATCACCAATCTATTTCAACATCAGCACGGTTATTGCCAATAAACTTTAAAACGACTGCGGATTTTGGGATTTCCTTAAATACCTCGTACATTTCATCTTGCAACAAAGACATTATTGCATGGTAATCACCGTATATCTGAGTACTTAATTGATTCTTAATCACTGTTATATCAGGGTTTTTTTCTAATCCCTTGATAAAAGCAAAAATAGGGGCTTCATAGTTTTCTTGTAATGGGTATAAGCTGATATCTACTGAAATTTCCATGTTGTTCCTTTAAATTATTAAAAATATTTTGATGCATGATTCTATGCTTCACCAAGATAATTTTTGATTTCCGTTAAGTCTGAATGTTTGAGTAAACGCTTTGTATTATCAATCTTTAAAACCTTTCCTTGATTGATAAAAGCTGTTCTGGTTGATGCTTTGAGAGCATCCTCAGGTTGGTGGCTTATCAATAAAGCATGCATCTTTTCTGCTTCAACTAACTGTTTGAGTAGATCGATAATCTCCTCTCGCATTGCAGGACCCAATGCGGCTAATGGCTCGTCTAGTAACAATACCGAATGCTTTCTCACTAAGGCACGAGCAAGTGCTACACGTTGACGTTGCCCGCCAGATAGCGCTTTAGGTAAGCGTTTTTCCAGATTCGTTAATTCGACGTTTTCTAAAGCTGCAAAAATCTGCTGTTTTTGACTTTCATTAAGTTTCAATGACGGTTCAATACCAATTGCAATATTCGTAAAAACATCCAAATGTGGGAATAAGTTGTTCTCTTGGAAGACACTGGTAACTGGTCGTTTAGCAATCGCTAAACCGCTGATGTCGTTATTATCGATAAGAATTTGTCCTGCAGAAGGCTGGATAAATCCTGCAATTAAATTTAAAAGTGTCGTTTTACCTGATCCACTGGGGCCGATGACACTCAGTATTTCTCCAGCGTTAACGTCTACATTGAAAAGCGTGTTGAAATTAGCATCATTTTTATTCGCAACAGATTTTGATTTAGGAAAACTAAATTCTAGTTGTTTAATGCTCAGCATGTTTTCCACCAATGACTTTCTCTAATAACCAGAATAAACATAGACTAATTGCCAATAAAAAGGCAGCAGTAACTGCAGCTTGTGGAATTTGGTAAGAAGCTAAACGTTGGTACAACAACAACGGCAAAGTCGTTGTTTCAGGGCTACCAAATAAGGCAATTACCCCTAAATCGCCAATCGCAATGGTAGCCACCAATGCTGCCGATAAGCCAATGGGTTTGCGTAACAAAGGAAAATCAATATGTTTAAAACGTTCCCAAGCATTGAAGCCTAAACTAGTGCTGAGTTTATTGTACTGCATTTTATGTTGTCGGATAGCAGGTCCGAGTGTGCGAATAATAAACGGTAAACCCATTAATCCATTAATCAAAATGACAATCCCAATAGCCCAATCGAACACATTCACGTAATTTGATAGCAGAATAAATAATCCTGTGCCAATAACTAATGGTGGCACGACGAAAATAATAGAACCTGAAAGCAACATTGATTGCGATAAAATCGGTTTGTTCTTAATACTCGCTTCCGCACTCGCATTCAATAAAAACCACGCTATGAATAATGAAAGTGAAGCTGCAACCAACCCTATAAATAGACTGAAGGCAGTGGCTTTCCATATTTTCCCATCAGTTAAAACCTCAAGCATTGGTCCATTGATTGCATCAATAAACATCGCTAACAAAGGCGAAACAACAAATACTGTCGCAAATATAATAAACAATGGTTGCGTAATCTTATCCCCTAAACTTTGTTGAACTTGGTTGATGTTTTGATGGGAATTTAAATTTGGCTCAACATCAGGTAATTTGCTAAATCTAGTCGCTAGAAGTGCCACTGTTAAGCATATAACTAATTGTAGTAGAGCTAAAATTACTGCTTGTGTGGGTTCAAAATCAAATCTAAGCGATTGGTAAATTGCCACTTCTAAGGTCGTACTTCGTGGTCCTCCACCCAAAGTTAGGACTACTGCAAAACTGGTTAGGCAAAGCATGAAAATCAATAATGCGATACTGGGAATGTTTTCGCGAAGGGCAGGCCACTCGATATGTTTCCATTGTTGCCAACTACTAAATTGTAACTGTGAGGCTAAACGCCAATGCTGTTCAGGAACAGTATCCCACGTTGGAATCAATAACCGCACTGCTAAGGGAATATTGAAAAAACAATGCGCGATTAAAATTCCTGTAAGCCCATATAGATTCTCACCTAAAGGCAACCAACCTTGCTTACCATAGACTGACACAATCCCGAGTACGGCAACTACTGCTGGTACAACTAAAGGCAAACCAAACAAACTGAGGATTAAGTGGCGAAAAGGAAATCGTGGCAAGCGAGTGAATGCCCTAGCGACCAAGATGGCTACGCTAATACTGAGTACAGTCGATAAAAATGCTTGCCAAATACTAAAGAAAACAACGCGACGAAAATAGGTGCTATTCCACATTTCGGCAATAGTGGATTTTTGACTTGAAAGTAGGTCGCTAGCACCGAAAAGGCTTATCAAAGGGACTGCAATAAACGCAAGTAAAAACAACGATATGATAATGCCTATTTTCATTTCATTATTTTAGTTTAATTGGCCAGAGCGTCGAGCCACTCTCTAACCCACTTTTTACGGTTTTCTTCGATTTCAATATCGTTAAAAATTAATGCCTGTTTAGGTTGTACTAAATCACCAAATGCTTCAGGTAATTTATCTGATGACAAAGATGCAGGGTACATCCAATTCGTGGTTGGAATAATTGTTTGAAAAGTTTCACTTTGTATAAAGCTTAAGAATTTTTTACCTAAGACTTGTTGCTTGCTTGATTTGATCAAACCCGCGACCTCTATTTGCTGATAATGTCCTTCGTCAAATTCAGCAGCAGCATAATTCAATTTTTCTTCAGCAATCACATGATACGCGGGTGAAGTGGTATAACTTAAAACCATTGGTGCTTCATTTTTTAAGAATAAACCGTATGCTTCGCTCCAACCTTTGCTCACGGTAACGATACGTGGTGAGAGTTTGCGCCAAGCCTCTGCCGCTTTATCTCCATAGACCTTTTTTACCCACAACAATAAACCCAACCCAGGGGTACTGGTACGCGGATCTTGAATCAATATCTTTGGGCCGTTTTTGTCTTCAACCAAAGCTTTTAAGCTGTTTGGCGGGGTTTTTAGAATATTTTTATCATAAACAAAGGCAAAGTAACCAAAGTCATAAGGAATAAACGTTTCATTTGTCCAAGGCTCAGGCAAAGAGCTATTCTTAAGTTGTTGTTGGTGTGGTGCAAAGAAACCTGTTTTTTCAGCATTTGCGATGAGATTGGTATCTAATCCTAAAACGATATCAGCTTTAGTGTTTTTGCCCTCTAACTTAAGGCGACTAAGTAGCGATACGCCATCCTCTAACGCCACATAATTCAATATGCACTCGCATTCTTTTTCAAACGCTTCTTTTACTTTTGGGCCTGGGCCCCAATCGCTTGTGAACGAACTATAGGTATATACGTTTAGTGTTGGTTTTATTTCGGCATTACTAAATGTAGCAAGTAATATGAATATCGAAATAACAAGGATTTTTGAAAATTTAAGATATGGCATGTCCTGCTCCAAAAGAAAAATATAGATGAGAACATGATTACATTGATTTCTTTATGAGAATAAATAAGAAATCAAAATGTTAACCCATCCCTACGCTAGTATTAACTAGATCAGGTACTAAGGGTTTTTCAAGATATAAGTTTGAAATCTCAGACTGTTTTTAAGGAAACAATCTTAATTAGATGTTCCTTAACAATCACCCCTTGGATAGACTTAGTGTATAAGAATTAATGAGGAAGTTAAACGCCAAAAACGCTAGCTTTGCATAAATTCATTCTACGTTTCTTAAAAAAAACGTGATTTCATTTTGCTCTGCATAATCGAGTATCTATTCCTAATTACGGAATAGTAAGTTCGTTAAAAAAGTAGGGGGTGTCTTTTCTAATCCCTCAAATACGATGATTTGAGGGAATTTTAGATAACAGATTAGCTTTTAACGCTTACTTCTTGTTTAGTTTCATCGTCTTCAGCGACTTTAGTGTTATCCATAATAAACTTTTCTAAAGAAGTTACGGATACGATTCCCGGCTGTGCTGCAACCAACATGCCTTTCGGATCAAATAAGATAAAGGTAGGTGTACCGCGCAAAGATTCGCCAATACTTTGTTCCATCCAGATACTCATTTCTATAGGATTAGTCAAAAGATTTTTAAATTTAATATCAAATTCGGCGATAAAATCTTCTGCATCGTCCATGCCGTTTTGACCATCTAGAGAAATTCCTAGAATGCGGGCATTTTTTAATTTGCCATCAAACTCCACCATTTCTGGCATGTGCATGCGGCATGCATGACAATCAGATGCCCAAACTTCTACAATTGTCCATTTGTCTTTACCGATATGGTTCATGATACTGTCTTTCTTTCCATCAAGATCAGTAAAGGCATAAGCACTGCTACCTAACATCATGGTTATAAATAACCCTATTTTTAACAGTAGAGTCCAGTTTTTATTTGCTAATGCTGCAGCTTTCACAGACAATTTCCTCACATTTTTAACATTTATAAATTAGATGGCCAACTTAGACACAAGTTCAAAAATCACCTGCGTGTTATTCGACCTCGACGGAACCTTATTGGATACTGCGCCAGATATGACAAACGCGCTTAATCTCCTGCTTGCAGAGGAGGATAAAGCACCATTAAGTAACGAAGCTTGTCGAGATTATGTCTCACATGGCTCAGTCGCAATGGTCAATCTTGGATTTGGGGAACAACAAAATCCCAAGGAGTTTGAACGCCGTCGCCTTCGATTCTTACACTTATACGAGAAAAACTTGTGTTTGGATACAAAACTTTTCGATGGAATGGACGAAGTGTTATCTTTTTTAGAAGAAAATCATCTTCCATGGGGAATTGTTACCAATAAACCTGCTTTTTTGACCAATCCATTACTGCAACAACTAAATCTTTACGATCGTGCTAAAAGCATCGTATCGGGCGATTCTTTACCTAATCGAAAGCCACATCCGGAGCCACTTTATCATGCAGCGAATGAATGTCAGCGTTTAGCCACAGAGTGCATTTATGTGGGTGATGCAGAGAGAGATATCGAAGCCGGTAGACGTGCAAATATGCAAACATTAATTGCCAGTTATGGTTATATTGATGAGTCGCAAACCCCAATAGAATGGCGCGCAAATGGAGTTATCGAGCATCCCGATGAAATTTTGGCTTGGATAAGTTAAATCAAACATCCCTTAAATTGGGTTTTCAATGTGGTTAATTTGGAGAAATTTGATTGATGAAAATTTGAGCAATAGAGCTCAGCATGTCATTATAGCGAAAAAAGGAATAATCGAATAAGGGCAGGATCATGGATTTAGGTAAAAGCAGTGCTAAAAGTACTCTATTTCAAGTTGTTTTGGTGATATTGGCGATTGCTGCACTTGTTGTAGTTAATTTGCCAACCATTTTAAACTTCTATGAAAACGGAGATATCAGTAAAGTTGGTTTTATTATCAATGGAATTATTCTAACTTTATTCTTCTTTGGCATTATTCGCATTATTATGGTGTTGGTCCGTTATGTGATACAGCACGGTATTCTGTTGCAATTAACCGGATTACTAAAAGAAAATGCTAAAGATCCAACGGCGCGTTTACCACAAAAATCATTAGCAGTTGAACGCTACAAAGCAGTCAGTTGGGTAGTCAATCAAGATGCACCAGTAAATCAAGAAGCCCTAGCTGCTAGCGCAAACGCACGTGAAAATACGCGTTTAACATTTATCCGTTTTGTCCATAGTACGCTTATCTTAGCCGGTGTTTTTGGCACAGTCGTGTCTTTATCGATGGCTTTGATTGGTGCTGCTGGTTTATTGAATTCACCTGAAGGTGTGAAAGAAATGAGTACCATCATTGGTGGTATGTCTTCGGCACTGAGCTCAACCATCACAGCCATCGTTTGTTTCTTTATTTTTGCTTACTTTTATCTTCGATTAAATGATGCACGGATTCAATTACTAACGAGCATTGAAGACATGACGAGCATGTTTCTGATTCCTAAAGTCACGCACACAGAAGACGGTATGATCCGCCAGATTACGCAATTATCAGAATCGCTAAATCAAGCAGCGGATAAAGTGCTAATGCTAGAGGATAATTTCATGAAAGTCGGTGATCGTTTGCAATTAGCGGTTGATGATTTACATGGTAAAGTTAATAGTAACCATATTATTGAGATAAAAGACTTGATTCGTAAAGGCTTTCATTTGTCAGAACCCGAATACGAAGGCCAAGACAAACCTATTGAACGACTTGAAACGGATCTTAAACAGGTTGTCGATATCGACACCAAAGCTGCTCAATAAGGTCGTAATATGAATTACGGTTATCCTGGAGCTAATTCACAGTTAGAAAACCATAATGTCTCGGAAGAGAGTTTTTGGCCGTCTTTTAGCGATATCATGATGGTAATTGTGATGGTCTTTTTACTGGTGACTGTGGCAGTTATCTTAAACAATTGGGCATTAATTTCTCAACTTACAAACAGTGTCGAAGCGCAAAAGGCGGCTGCTAGTCTTGCAGATAATCGTAAAGTTGAAAATCAGAACTTAGAAAAGAAACTAAGTACAGTAGAACAGAATTTATTGTCTTTAAATACTCAGTTTGATAAAGAAAAAGCGGCACTAGAACAAACCCAAGAAAAACTGAGTACAGCAGCGCAAACGCTTTCGCAAAAAGAGCAGTCATTAGCATCTATCGAAAATAAACTTAGTGCGTTAAATGCAAAATACGAGGCTGAACAACGTAGACTGTCGAATACTAATCAGCAGCTATTAGCGAACGAACAAAAGCTCTCTAATACTGATAAAGAGTTAATTGAGATCAAACAACAGCTAGCGAATAAAGTTACCATTATTGCCAGCTTAGATAAAAAACTCTTAGA
>CALJIH010000153.1 GCA_937974135.1 uncultured Cocleimonas sp.
TCGGGGATGGTCGTAGCATCGCATTAGATATTGCTAAAAAGTGGGGGGGTGTTTTTTTCAGTTCTAAAACAGCCTGTTTTTCAGCTTCTTTTGTTATCACAAATTCTTGGATAAATTTAGAGCCAAAAAATGCTAGAGCTAATAGTGCAAAGCCTGCTAGTGTTAATCTCACGGCTTTTTTGCCACGCCACCCGATTTTCCAACGACCCACGAGTAATGCTGAAAAGATTACCCAAGAGAAGATCGAAAGAATGGTTTTATGCGCCACGCTGGATCCAAAAAAGTTTTCTAAATAATAAAAACCTGAGAGTAAGCTGATGCTTAATAACAATACGCCCACGCCGATCAAGTGAAAAAGAAAATATTCCATATCTTCTAATGCTGGTAAGGTTAAAAAGAAGTTACTTTGTTTTGGGTTTTTGAGGCGCTGATGTAGATAGTTATTCTGCATGGCTAACAAAATAGCCTGCACCGCGGCCAACATTAAAGTGCTATATGCGAGTAATGAAACTAGCACATGAAAACCTAAGCCACTTCTCAAAGCGATGCCGCTGTCAGAATTTGTACTACTGATAATAAATAGAATAATGCTCAATACGGTTAAGGGTAAAATCACCACCGCCAACGCTTGGATTTTTCTACTCAAGGTAGAAATAAATAGAATCAAACTAATAAACCACATCACATAAGAACCTAACGCAATAAAGCTAACGTTTAATCCTTCTGTATCTGCAAGCGGTGAGACGTTGCCAATAATATGAGTGATTAGCGCAAGTGCCCAGGTTAGGAAATAGATTTTATTGGGTTGTGCCTGTTCTTCTGGCGTTTTTATATTGGCCAGCACACGCTTTGATATTAGCACCCAAGTGATAATATAAAATGCGATTGCAATAAGGTTTAACAGGTTTGATGTCATTTTTATTTAATAAATTATACGATTTAAATTTTATTCTAAAACCAATTATTCATTATAGAGTAATGCTGGCTAATGTTATACTAGCCGAGAGTAAACTTACCATTTTTATGAGCAGCCATCATGTTTGAAAATTTAAGCGATCGTCTTTCCGCAACAGTCAAAAAACTAAAAGGTCAGGCGCGTCTAACCGACGATAATATCAAAGAATCAATGCGCGAAGTACGTATGGCTTTATTAGAAGCTGACGTTGCTTTGCCAGTTGTGAAAAAGTTTGTTGATAGCGTAAAAGAACGCGCAATAGGTCAAGAAGTATTAACGAGTTTGTCGCCTGGTCAGGCTTTAGTCAAAATCGTAAACGATGAATTAGTCGAAATTATGGGTCAAGCGAATGAATCGCTGGATCTTAAAGCGCAACCACCAGCGGTTGTGTTGATGGCAGGTTTACAAGGTGCGGGTAAAACCACAACTGCGGGTAAGTTGGCGAAGTTACTACAAGAGCGTGAGAAGAAGTCAGTCGCAATGGTCAGTTGTGACGTTTATCGTCCTGCTGCGATCAAGCAATTACAAACACTAGCGGGGCAAGTCGATGCGACTTTTATTGAGAGTGAAGTCGGTCAATCTCCCGTAGATATCGCTAAAGATGCCCTAGATTATGCGAAGAAAAATCATATCGACGTATTACTTGTAGATACCGCAGGTCGTTTGCATATCGATGCGGATATGATGGATGAAATTCAGCAAGTACATGCTGCAGTTAGTCCGGTTGAAACCTTATTTGTTGTCGATGCAATGACTGGTCAAGACGCCGCGAATACCGCAAAAGCATTTGGTGATGCGCTCCCACTAACAGGTGTTGTTTTAACCAAAGCAGATGGTGATGCTCGCGGTGGTGCGGCTTTATCGGTTAGAGAAATCACTGGTAAACCGATTAAATTTATCGGTATGGGTGAGAAGATTGACGAGCTTGAACCGTTTCATCCTGAAAGAATGGCGTCGCGTATTTTGGGTATGGGCGATGTTTTAACCCTTGTCGAAGAAGCACAGCGTAAGGTAGATCATAAAGACGCAAAAA
Source organism: uncultured Cocleimonas sp. (assembly GCA_937974135.1). Lineage (GTDB taxonomy): Bacteria > Pseudomonadota > Gammaproteobacteria > Thiotrichales > Thiotrichaceae > Cocleimonas. The sequence goes on from CALJIH010000153.1 coordinate 1,989, forward strand.
AGCTGGCGAAAAAACTAAACAAAGGTAAAGGTTTTGATTTAGAGGATTTGCGCGCACAGATGATGCAAATGAAAAAAATGGGTGGCATGGGTGGCATGATGGATAAATTGCCAGGCATGGGAAAAATGACCGAAGCCATGCAAGATGGTGCAGGAGATAAAGAAGTTGATCGTATGGTTGCCATTATTAACTCAATGACGGTGCAAGAAAGACGTTTTCCTGCGGTCATTAAAGGTTCGCGTAAAAAGCGTATTGCTGCAGGTGCTGGTCTACAAATTCAAGATGTTAATCGTTTGTTAAAGCAACATAAACAGATGAGCAAAATGATGAAAAAGTTTAAAGGTGGCGGATTAAAGAAAATGATGCGCGGCATGCAAGGTAAAATGCCGCCAGGCATGGGTGGCGGAGGATTTCCAGGGATGTGATTTAGACCTTATCTGATTACCAATTATGCGTGTATTTAAGGTAATACATACCCCCAGAATAGGTTGCATTTAGCTTTTCATATTTATTTGAGTAAAAAGTCAGGTATTTATCTTTCATATAACCCACCATCTCAGCAAAATCGGGTTCTTTAAAAGGCAAATAAGATGTTGTTGCTTCAAATAATGATGTTTCAAAAGATAAGTCAATGTGCGGTTTTTTAACTTCAAGCTTGTCAATATTCAGTACAAACGCATTTGCGTTTTGACTGAAAATTAGAACAAATACAAAAATTGTACTAGTCAGTATTTTTGGGCGTCTTAAAGTAATAGTATCGGGGGTCATAACTAATACTCCTCATATTGGGGGTTATTTTTATTCTTTTACGTACTGTCTGAGGGTTTGTTTAGTAAGCTTATTACAATCTTTAAAATTAACAAGCTTTAACCTATCAACGGTGTTGTTACACCAATATTTCTTGATAAACGGAAGTTTTTATAAATATCACTATATAAGCTAAAATATACTTCCTTTTTTGATAAAAAGGCGTAGAATTACGCGATCATTTTTCTGTGACTCTGTATGTGAGTCTGATGGATAATTTTTACTGTTTAAATCATTATCCGATTTTTTGAGATTTTTAAATCATGGTTACAATCCGTATGGCAAGAGGCGGTTCTAAGAAACGTCCATTTTACAGCATCGTTGTTACTGATTCACGTAAACCTCGTGACAGTGGTTATATTGAAAGATTAGGCTTTTTTAATCCACGTGCAACGGGTCAAGAAGTGCGTTTAGAACTGAAACAAGATCGTATTGATCATTGGTTAAAAGAAGGTGCTCAACTTTCTACTCGTGTGAATACTTTATTAAAAGAATCTGCAAAAGCTGAAGCTGCTGCATAATTTTTAAGAAGACGGCTGATGAGCCAATCTGAAGACTATATTCTTCTGGGTAAAATATCAGGAGTTCATGGAATCAAAGGATGGGTTAAAGTTTTTTCTTACACATCACCGCGCCTAAAAATCACTGAATATAGCCAGTGGTATTTAAAAAGTAAAAAAGATCAGTCTTGGGTTTCACAACAACTGATCGAAGGAAAAGAGCAAGGTAAAAATATTATTGCGCGTCTCGATAAGGTTAAATATCGCGATGAAGCTGAAGCCTTGATAGGAACTGAAATTGCTATCCATAAGGATCAATTAGAAGTTTTAGCAGAAAATGAGTATTTTTGGAGAGACCTGATAGGTCTTTCTGTTGAAACAATAGAAGGTGAAAAGCTAGGTAAAATTGATTGGCTTTTCGATACTGGCAGTAACGACGTTATCGTTATAAAAGAAACCGAAGGTGTTGAAGTAAAAGAACATCTTTTACCTTTTGTTTTCGATGATGTTATAAAATCAGTTGATCTTGAAACGTCTTTGATGATTGTTGATTGGGATCCTGAATTTTAAAAGGTCTAGACCTTATGCGTTTTGACGTTATTACATTGTTACCCGAACTTGTTGAGAGTGTTGTACAAGTTGGCGTAACAGGCAGAGCGAAAAGACGGAATTTAATTGAATTACATTGCTGGAATCCAAGGGATTTTACTGAGGATATTCATCGAACTATAGATGACCGTCCTTATGGCGGTGGTCCTGGCATGGTAATGAAAGCGGATTGTTTGTTAGAAACAATTCGCGCTGCAAGAGCAGCAGCACCTGCAAATTCTAAGGTTATTTATCTTAGTCCGCAGGGAAAGCAAATAAAACAAACGATGTTTCGTGAGATTTCTCAGGATACAACGATTGAAAGCTTAATTTTACTCTGTGGCCGTTATGAAGGTATTGATGAGAGAGTAATTCAGCTTGAAGTAGATGAAGAATGGTCGCTTGGAGATTATGTATTAAGTGGTGGTGAGTTAGGAGCAATGGTTGTTATCGATGCCATTACTCGTCTAATACCTACTGCGCTTGGGCATAATGATTCAGCCGAGCAGGACTCGTTTACAGAGAATTTATTAGATTGTGGTCATTACACCCGACCAGAATTGATTGAAGATTTGGATGTGCCAGCAGTTTTAAAAAGTGGTGATCATAAAGCGATCGCGACATGGCGTAGAAAGGAATCACTAGGTAGAACTTACCAAAAAAGACGTGATTTACTAGAAATTGATACATTAAGCGATGACGATAAAACCTTGCTTAATGAATATTTAAAAGAAAACAACTAGTTTTAGAGGACTTAACATGAGTACGATTATTCAGGCGATTGAAGCCGAGCAAATGAGCAAGGAAATCCCAGAATTTAATCCTGGAGATACGGTTGCTGTATCAGTAAAAGTAAAAGAAGGTGAGCGTGAACGTATTCAGGTATTTGAAGGTGTAGTTATCGCTATCAGAAACCGTGGTTTAAACTCATCATTCACAGTACGTAAGATTTCTTATGGTGAAGGTGTTGAGCGTGTTTTCCAAACATATAGCCATATCATTGCTGGTGTAGAAGTTAAGCGTAAAGGTGCGGTAAGACGCGCAAAATTATATTATCTACGTGGACTTACTGGTAAAGCTGCGAGAATTAAAGAGAAAGTTTAAAGTATTTCTCTTGTAAAACATAAAAAAAGCCGCTCTAAGCGGCTTTTTTTATGTGAATTCATTAATGATTTTATGGTTGAATAAACTCTTTTAATTAACTTTCCTTAAGGAACCGTTCATCAAAAATATGTGATAATAACCATATGAAATAAGGGCGAATTTAATCATTTGATTAAATAAATAAAAATAAACATTAAGTAATCACAATTGGATATTTCAAACATTGATACTCTATTGATCATCGCAATCACTTTGATGTTGATAATTTTAGTTGCGGGTGGTGTTTTTGCATATATGTTTTTGAAGCAAAAAAAATTCCCGACCATAGATGAAATAATCGATAAAGAACCTACAGAACATCATCAAGAAAACGCCTATAAGCTTCTTCCAGAAGCAATCGTAATATTAAATTCTAGTAATAAAGTCATTTATTTAAATGTCGCTGCTGAAGACATGCTCGACTGTAAATTAAGAAGTGTTATGGGTAAAACACATAGTGATGTGTTTAAACTTCTTAATCGTGAAACGAGAAGAGTCATGCAAGGCTTCTTTGAGAATAGCAATGGGCATGAAAATATTCAAAAAGACTGTTTATTATCAACTAATGCTAATCAAACATATTCAATAGAATTAACCCTTATCAATACGATTAGTGGAAAAGACCTTAGAAAAGTGATGATGTTACGCAACATCACTGAAAGAAAAGCACTTGAATCACAACTATCAAATCTCGAAACGTATGATCCGTTAACACGTATGTTAACTCGTAAATCTTTTGATGCTGAAATCAAACAGCTCATTGACAATGCACACAAACATAATTCAAGTCATGTTTTAGCCTATTTCTCAATTGATCAGTTTCAAGTCATAAATGACACCATCGGTTATTCAAGTGGTGATAGCCTAATTACTAGCATGGCTGAGCAAATTAAAAAAAATACCAATAAGAATGTGGATATTCTTGGAAAAGTCAGCGCCAACGAATTTGCAGTAATTTTCAGTGAATCCAAATTGCCAAGCGCTATCAAAGCCATCCAAAATATTTTAAAAAGTGCTTCAGAGTTCGAGTTTATGTCACGTGGACAACAATATTCTATTACCATGAGTTCTGGATTCGTTGTCGTTGATGTCAATACTACATCATCAACCAGAGCCCTTTCTGAAGCCAATACAGCATGTAATCTGGCTAGCAAACGTGGTGGTAATAGAGTGTTTGCATATCGTGAAGAGAATACAGAGATTCAAAAACTTGAAGGTAATCTAGAGTGGATTATGATTCTAAAGAAAGCCCTTCAAGAAAACCGTTTTAGAATGCATGCACAAGCCATTCAACCTCTGAAAAAAGAAGAGTATGAGAAGCCGTTTCATCACTATGAGCTTTTAATCCGTTTATCAGACGAAAAAGGAAACCCAATATCTCCTGCCGAATTTATTGCTGCAGCTGAATATTACTCGATGATGCCAAGATTAGATCGATGGGTGATAAGACATGTTTTTGAACATCTCAGTGGAATTCCTGAACAAGATCCGTTGCCAGTATTTGCTATCAATTTATCAGGACAGAGTTTAAATGACCCACAGTTTTTAAACTTTGTGCAAAAAGAAATTAAATCTTCTGGTGTTCACCCACAAATGCTTTGTTTTGAAATTACAGAGCAGGTAGCTGTTGAAGATTTGAGTTCTATCAATAGATTTATTGCGACTTTGAAAGCGCTTGGTTGTAAGTTCTCTTTAGATGATTTTGGAACCGGTGTTAGTTCTTATCAATATTTAAAATCATTAGATGTCGATTATCTAAAAATAGATGGAAGCTTTGTAAAGCATATAGTCAATGATGATGTGGCTAGAACTATGGTGCAATCTATTAATCAAGTAGGTCATACAATGAATTTAAATATTATCGCTGAATTTGTTGAGAATGATCAAATCGTTGAAATACTACGAGATATGGGTGTTGATTATGGTCAAGGTTACCAGATAGCTAAACCACGTCCAATTGAGGAGATTATAAGCAACCATAAAGATGCTGAAACTCCCATTATGAAAATTGTCAGTTAAACTTTTCTGTTTGTAAATTTTCATGTGCTTTGTCAGCATTCAAAGATAGCTTGATGAACTAAAAAGAAATCTTCGTCTACAGAAGAGAAAGTATGCTAATGTAAGTAATAACAAAATAATTGTATTGATAAAAAATATTAATTTTTTAACCGTTTTTCTAAGTGTTTGTTATTTAAAAGCTTGATTAGTTTAAATAAAAAATAGCCAGAGAATAATTATGAGGCCTGAAAGAGTCATTCTGAACGCTAAATCTCCGCTAATAAATTCCCCAGCTTGGATGGCTTTGCTAGACCATTTTGAGCGCGTCAATCAAATTCATATGGTTGATCTTTTTGAACAAGATTCTGACCGTTTTTCTCGATATTCAATACAGTTTAATGAAATGTTATTAGACTATTCTAAGAATCGTGTCACTGATGTGACAATGCAGCTTTTGTTTGATTTAGCCAAACAAGCAAATATCGAAAAATTTCGCGATAAAATGTTTGCAGGAGAAAAAATAAATAACACGGAAGGTCGTGCAGTTTTACACACGGCTTTAAGAAATCGATCTGATAAGCCTGTTTTTGTGGACGATGAAAATGTCATGCCATTGGTGGAAAATGAACTGGCGAAAATGCGTGAGTTTTCAGAAAAAGTTCGTAAAGGCGAATGGATAGGCTATGCTGGTCTTCCGATCACGAATATTGTCAATATTGGTATTGGCGGATCTGACCTTGGACCTAATATGGTCTGCAGAGCGCTAGAGCCATACTCACATAAAAGTCTAAGAGTTCATTTCGTCTCAAATGTAGATGCATCGCATATCGAACAGATGTTGATACATTTACGCCCAGAAACAACACTTTTTATTATTGCTTCCAAAACGTTTACTACTCAAGAAACGTTAACTAATGCCGAAACCGCAAAAAAGTGGTTTTTAGAAGGTGCAGGGCGAGCCACCGAAGATGATATTGCCAAACACTTTGTCGCTGTTTCTACTAATGAGGAAAAAGTAAAAGCTTTTGGTATTGATCCCAAAAATATGTTCCGGTTTTGGGATTGGGTGGGTGGACGTTATTCACTCTGGTCTGCGGTTGGCTTATCCAGTGCTATTTATGTCGGTATGGATAATTTTATCGAATTGTTGGAAGGTGCACATGAAATGGATAAGCATTTCCAAGAAGCACCATTAGAAGAAAATATGCCTGTGATTCTGGCAATGTTGGGTATTTGGTACGGTAATTTCTTTAATGCAGAATCGAGTGCAGTTTTACCTTACGATCATAATCTACGAATGCTACCTGCGTATCTTGAACAAGCAGATATGGAGAGTAATGGTAAATCTGTTGATCGTGAAGGACGTCAAGCGACTTACTCAACGGGTAAAATTATTTGGGGTGCAGAGGGTATCAATGGTCAGCATGCTTTCTATCAATTACTCCATCAAGGCACGCGCTTAATTCCCACGGATTTTATTGCATCCGTTCAATCTCATGGTAACCATCATAATCATAGCCAAATTCTTGCTTCTAATTTTCTAGCTCAAACTGAAGCATTAATGAAAGGTAGGGACATGGAGGAAACTCGTCAACAGCTTGTTGAAGCAAACATAGAATTGCACAAAGCTGAAAATAGACTTCCTCACATGATATTTGGTGGTAATCAGCCCAGTAACTCAATTGTTATTAAAAAACTTACGCCACGTTCTCTAGGCTCTTTATTAGCCATGTATGAACATAAAATTTTTGTACAGGGCATGGTCTGGAATTTAAATTCTTATGACCAATGGGGTGTCGAGTTAGGTAAGAAGCTCGCCCATAATATTTTGGACGAGCTGGAAAGCGGTGATGATCTATTTGATCACGATAGTTCAACCAAAGGATTATTAGATTGGTTTAGAACCAATAGCTAATTCATTACTAAACAAGCATCTGTATTGCGAAACCGCCCAAAAGTAGGGGGTGTACTTCCACATGTTCTGTATCCTCTTTTAATCCTTAGTTTACTTAACTCTCATGCCTGGAATAGCACCATCATCCGGGTTCAGAACGTAGATATCCTTTCCTCCAGGCCCTGCTGCTAAAACCATGCCCTCTGACATCCCAAAACGCATTTTGCGTGGTGCAAGGTTTGCAACCATCACCGTCATTTTACCAATTAATTCTTCAGGTTCGTAAGCTGACTTAATTCCAGCAAAGACATTTCTTTGGCCTTTTAAATCACCCAGGTCTAATGTTAGTTGTAGTAGCTTGTCTGCACCTTCGACATGTTCTGCGTTTAAAATTTTAACAATACGCAGGTCAATTTTGGCAAAATCATCGAACTCAATGGTGGGGGCTATAGGATCCTTGTCCTCGTTTTCAATTTCTTTGTGATCGTTGTTTTGTAACGCAGCAGCTTCTGCAAGTAGTAATTTATTTGCTGCTAACATGCCATCGACTTTATCCTCTTCAATACGCGTCATTAATGGTTTGAATTTAATGATTTCAGAATCAAAAAGGGGTTCTTTAACAGAATTCCAATGCAGTTCACCCGCATTTAGAAAGGCTTCAGATTTGACTGCTAATTCTGGTAATACAGGTTTCAAGAAGGTGATGATTGCTCGGAACATATTGATTCCTTGTGAGCATATATCTTGAACTTCTTGCTGCTTACTGTCGTCTTTGGCTAAAACCCATGGTTGTTTTTCATCAACGTATTGATTGGCTAAATCCGCTAGTGCCATCGTCTCACGCATTGCTTTGCTATAACGACGGCTTTCATAGGCTTCAGCAATTGAATCACTGGCATCGATAAATTTGTTATAGAGAGCTTCATCAGCAAGATTACTTGATAATTTTCCGTCAAACTTTTTTGTTATAAAGCCTGCACAACGTGAAGCAATATTCACAACCTTACCTACCAAGTCACTATTTACGCGTTGTTGGAAGTCGCTAAGATTTAGGTCAATATCATCAACGGTATTACTGAGTTTAGCGGCGTAATAATAGCGTAGCGGTTCCGCAGGTAAATGATCTAGAAAAACACGAGCTTGGATGAAAGTACCGCGTGACTTTGACATTTTTTGGCCATTGACATTTAAAAACCCATGACAAAAAACACCAGTTGGCACTCTCATATCTGCAGACTTTAGCACTGCAGGCCAAAACAAAGTGTGAAAATAAGCAATGTCTTTGCCTATAAAATGATAAAGCTCCGTTTTGTTATTTTCACCATTTTCATCTGTCATCCAGTAATCATCAAAATTTATGTCGATATCCGGACGTTCGCAGTAGTTTTTGAATGAAGCGATATAACCAATAGGGGCGTCTAGCCAAACATAAAAGTATTTATCTTCAGTGTCTGGAATTTTAAAGCCCCAGTAGGGTGCATCGCGAGAAATATCCCAATCATTCAGGCCATCTTCTAGCCATTCATTCATTTTATTAGCGATTTCTTTTTGCACCGAACCGCTATTAACCCAAGTTTTTAGAAAATCTGCATAATCACTGACTTTAAAGAAGTAATGTTCGCTATCTTTTTCAATGGGTGTTGCCCCTGTGATTACTGAATAGGGATTTTTAACTTCAGTAGTCGAATAAGTCGCTCCACAAGATTCGCAATTATCTCCGTATTGATCAGGAGTACCACAATTCGGACATTCGCCTTTTATAAAACGATCAGGTAAAAACATATTTGCTTCAGGGTCAAATGCCTGCTTTATCGTTTTAGTTGCTATATTTCCTTTAGCTTTTGCTGCTAGGTAAATCTGCTCAGAAAAATGTTTGTTCTCATCGGAGTGTGTGGTGTGAAAATTATCATAAGAGATCATAAAATCATCGAAATCTCTTTGATGCTCCGCTTTCATTTTATCAATCAATTCTTGTGGTTCGATTCCCTCTTGTTGAGCACGTAACATGATAGGTGTTCCATGCGCATCATCAGCCCAAGCGAAGATGCAACTGTTGCCACGCAAGCGCTGGAAACGTGCCCAGATATCTGTTTGAATATATTCCACCATATGACCTAAATGGATTGGACCATTGGCGTAGGGAAGGGCACTTGTGATTAGTATTTTACGTGGTTTAACAGCCTGATTCATAAACTCAATGTCGAAACGAATAAAGAAAGCTAAATTAACAGACTGTGACTTGAATCGCTAGTAAGTATTTATTCTGTCAATAGCTAATGAAGTAAATGTTCTCGATAAATACAAGGGTTATATAAAATACTTAAAAATGCTTTAAAGTACGTTTGTTTTAAACCTATAAATATATTTCTCATACTTGTATGCAAAATCGTCGTTTATATTTTTCAGCTATTATCAAACTATTAATTTTATCAGGATTATTATTCTTAGCTGTGGTGTTTATTAATTCATTATTTACTGATGATGATAGTTATAAAGTTAGAGAAGATCATGAAGTTAAAATATCAATAATTAGCATTTCAGGAATGTTTAAAGGACAAATTTTAAAAACACGATGGAATAATAAAGAAGTGGCGGTGCTTTTTAGACAATTTCCAGAAAGATTAAAGACTACAGATTTAAAAGCAGAAAATTTACCTCCTTCTTTGGATATTGTTACGCGCTCAAAAACAGTGGAATATTTTGTTTATTTAAACATCGGTGATTCAAATAACTGCCCTTTGTTTTACAGTGCTGGTGAATTTAAAGATGTCTGTAGTGCAAATAAATTCGATGAAGCAGGACGACCTTTAAATGGCATTTCAAGCAACTTTAAAATAAAAATACCACCACACTATTTTGAGAATCAGAATTTAGTGATTGGTAAATGGAGATCTGAATAAAAAAATATAAAAGACACCCCTCTACTTTTGAGGGTATTAGGACAAGTAATTTCAAACACTTATTAAATTATTGTCTAAATATAGTTTATAAAAAAGTATTTAATATATAAAAATCCATTGCATACCGACCGGTATGTATGCAATTATCCTAGCTATGGTTAATTTAACATACATCGATAAAGTCTCCACAAGGTTATGGTATTTGTGGCATTCAAATACATGTTGCCCACTTAAAAAAGATGAAAATCAAGAGAGTCAGGAATTTGATAAAAGCCAAGAAACTCGAAATGAAATTTTAATTTCAGCTTTTAACGAAATCTATAAAAGTGGTTTTCAGGCGGCTAGCTTGAGTCGTATTTTAAAGAATACGGGTATTACCAAAGGTGCTTTGTATCATCATTTCTCTAACAAACAAGAACTGGGTTATTCGGTTTTAGATGAGGTGATAAGAGGGACTATACGTGAAATTTGGATGGAACCCTTAAAAAAGACTGATGATCCTCTTACAGTGCTGAAAGAAATACTTATAGATTCGGGAAAAGAAATGACGCATGAAGATGTGAGACTGGGTTGTCCTCTTAATAATTTAGCTCAAGAAATGTCGCCAATTGATACTGGATTTAGGGATCGAATCTCGGATATTTATAAAGAATGGCAACTCACTATAGAAGCCGCTTGCGATCGTGGTAAAGAGGCAGGAAATGTCATTCAATCGATCGATTCAAAAGAGGTCTCTTTGTTATTCATTGCTTCTCTACAAGGTTGTATGGGATTTGCTAAAAGTGTGCAAGATATTGATACATTAATGAGTTGTGGCCAAGGTTTAATTGATCGACTAGAATCGCTGCGACCTAAATTAATTTAATAAAAATAGGCATAATAAATGTTAAATAGTTACATAATTAAATATGCACAAAAAGTAACCGAACTAAAGTGGCTTGTTGCTATTCTAGCCATTGTCCTAGTGTTATTTTCAGCGATGGGTGCTAAGAATTTAGCTTTTAATAATGATTATCGGATCTTCTTTCCAGATGATGATAAAAGGCTACAAGCCTTTGAGAATCTGCAAAATACCTATACCAAAAATGACAATGTGTTATTCGTTATAGAACCTAAAGATGGCGTGGTATTCAAACCAGATACCCTGGCAGCAATCGAAGACTTAACTGAACGTGCCTGGCAAACACCGTATTCGATGCGAGTTGATTCCTTGTCTAACTATCAACACAGTGAATCGGTAGAAGATGATATGTCTGTGGGTGATTTGTACGAAGACGGCAAATCATTAAGCGCTGATGAAATCGCTAGAATCAAAAAAATAGCGTTAGCAGAACCACAATTGATCCACAGAATTATCTCTGAAAAAGCGCATGTTACGACGCTCAATATCACTATGGAATTCCCACTTCAGGTTGAGAATGAACAGGGTGAGATGGTCGCCGCTGACCCAACTAAACAGGGAATGGACGTTGTCTCATCGGTGCGTGCTTTAGAAGCGTACACAAAAGCAACTTATCCTGATTTAAATGTCTATTTGTCAGGTATTGTAATGATGAATAATGCATTTGGTGAAGCCACAATTTACGATATGTCGCACCTGTTACCCATAGCCATTTTGTTGATTTTAATAACTGTATTTTTGTTATTAAGAAGTGTTGTCGGAACCATCATTACCTTTTTTGTCATCCTGTTTTCAGTGATGACCGCCTTTGGCTTAGCGGGTTGGTTAGGTATCGAAGTATCTTCTCCGGTAATGTCCGCACCAATCATTATTCTTACCCTAGCGGTGGCAGATTGTGTTCATATACTCTCCACGTGGTTGGCTGAAATTCGCAATGGAGCCGATAAACATACAGCGATGAAAGAAAGCATGCGCATTAATTTTATGCCCGTATTTCTAACCTCTTTGACTACAGCGATAGGGTTTTTATCTCTCAATACCAGTGATTCTCCACCCTTTGGAGATTTAGGAAATGTCGCGGCGATTGGTGTGATGATTGCGTTTCTGTTGTCGGTCACTTTTTTACCCGCATTGGCTAGCATCCTGCCAGTAAAAGTCAAAGCACGTGAATCAAAAACATTAAACATAATGAATGGTATTGCGGAATGGGTTATTGCAAAGCAAAAGGCTTTATTAATTGGCGGTGGGTTACTTGCGATATTACTAATTGCGATCATTCCTAAAAATGAACTAAACGATATCTATGTTGAATATTTTGATGAACGTATCCAATTCAGAACGGATACTGATTTCATCGTGAATAATCTTACGGGTATTTACTACATAGATTATTCCATTGACTCAAAAGAATCTGGAAATATCTCTGATCCAGATGTACTCGCTAAAGTAAGAAAATTTACCGATTGGTTAGAAAGTCAGCCAGAGGTGATACATGTAAACACCGTGACAGATACCTTCAAACGTTTAAATAAGAATATGCACGCCGATGATGATGGTTATTATAAATTGCCAGATTCTCGTGAATTAGCGGCACAATACTTATTGCTCTATGAAATGTCTCTACCATTTGGTTTAGATTTAAACAATCAAATCGATATTGACAAGAAAAGTACACGGATTAGTACTACGTTAAAAACTTTATCAACTAAGCAGATGCTAGAGTTTGAAGTGCGTGCTGATGCATGGATGACGCAAAACATACCTGACTTAAAAGCTGTAGGTGCAAGTCCTAGTGTTATGTTCGCGCATATTGGTATGAAGAATATTGTTTCAATGTTGTCCGGAACCACAATAGCCTTAGTGTTAATTTCATTGATATTGGTACTAGCGCTTAAATCATGGCGTTATGGTTTATTGAGTTTGATTCCTAATCTGGTTCCAGCAGGAATAGCTTTTGGTATATGGGCATTAATTGATGGCGAGATTGGATTAGGTTTGTCAGTGGTAACCGCAATGACTTTGGGAATAGTTGTTGATGATACGATTCATTTTTTGAGCAAGTATTTACGTGCGAGACGTGAGAAAGGCCTAGGTGCAGAAGATGCAGTGCGCTATGCATTTTCAACAGTTGGCATAGCTTTATGGGTGACATCTGTGGCGTTAATCATTGGCTTTCTAGTGCTTTCGACCTCCGCATTTAAATTGAATTCAGGAATGGGTTTGTTAACCGCTATTGTAATTGCTGTCGCACTGATTGTTGATTTCTTCTTACTCCCACCAATATTGATTAAATTAGATAAATGGTTGAGTAAACGCAAAACAATAGCAACATGATGGAATGCCATTAGCCATCTATCATTTTGACAGTGTTTAATTGAACGCTTGTATAGCAAACCTGTCGAAAGAATAACTTAGAGAAAATAAGAGACTATGATGAAAATGAAAACACAACTTAAATTGATTTTAAGTACCATGATTTTGAGCTCTGTAACTTTATTTGCTTCTGCGAATGCAGAAACACCGGCTGCAAAAGGTTTAAGAATTGCCCAAGAAGCAGATGCCAGTGACACGGGTTTTAATGATTTTACCGCTAATATGGTAATGACCTTGAAAAATCGTGCGGGTAAATCGAGTCGTCGTATTATTCGTATAAAAACCTTGGAAGTCGCCAATGATGGAGATAAATCATTGTCTTTATTTGATGAGCCAGCTGATGTAAAAGGCACTGCGATGTTGACTTTTTCACATGGTTTGAAGGCAGATGATCAATGGCTATATCTACCTGCATTAAAGCGTGTTAAACGTATCAATTCACGCAATAAATCAGGTCCATTTATGGGCAGTGAATTCGCTTTTGAGGATATTAGTTCTCAAGAAGTAGAAAAATATAAGTATAAATATCTCCGCGAAGAGGCATGTGGTGAAGGTAATAAATGGAAATGTCATGTGATTGAACGAATCCCTGCCTATAAGTATTCTGGTTATACAAAGCAGGTTGTTTGGATAGACACGCAACATTATCGTCCAACCAAAATCATGTTTTATGATCGCAAGAATGCGCTGCTGAAAACCCTAGTGGCGACTAATTTCTCGCAATACGCCGGTAAACATTGGCGCCCAGCAATGATGAATATGCAAAATCATCAATCGGGTAAAAGTACCATTTTGCAGTACACCAACTACAAGTTTAAAACGGGTTTATCTACAAGAGACTTCAACAAAAAGTCGCTAGCAAGATAAATCAATTTGAATTCCACTGGATGGATAGTTTTATAAGGAAATAATGCGTTGAGACTCAAAATACCACCACCGATTTATGCCCTAAGCATTGCATTGGTAATGTGGTTGTTGAGTCGTTATTTTCCCATTAGTAAATTGATTGAGAGTCCTTGGAATAATCTCGGGATTGTCATGGTGATTTTAGCGGCTTTGATGGATTTCACGTCTTTGTATTTGTTTTTCAAGAAAAGAACAACACCGAATCCAATGAAACCCGAATTCACGACTGGTTTGGTCACTAACGGTATGTATAGATTTAGCAGAAATCCAATGTATTTGGGTATGTTGGTGATGTTAATTGGGTTTGCGGTTTATCTCGGTCAGCTCACCCCATTTTTAATATTACCCGCATTTTATTTTTTGATTACTGAAATGCAAATCAAGCCAGAAGAAGAAATGCTTGAACAAAAATTTGGTAAAGAATATTTAGAATATAAACGTAGGGTTAGAAGATGGCTTTGAATAATATTAAATCACTTTCGAGACTATCGGCGCTTTGTGTATTTGCGTTGTTTTCTTTAAATGCAAAGGCTGATAATAAATTCTTAGATAATGTTTCTGGCAATATTTCACTAGAAGGACGTTTATATACTGAAGATCCTGCTTTCCCAAAACAGTCAAAAAGTGGGGGGGTGTCTTTAAGTCTTTCTCCTGAATACAAATATCGCAATGAAGATGATAGCGCGCAGTTTACCTTTGCCCCTTATTATCGTTGGGATGATAAAGATGACGAGCGTACCCATGGTGATATTCGCCAATTAGATTATGTGGTTGCAAAAGATGATTGGGAATTTCAGGTGGGTATTGGAAAAAAATTCTGGGGGGTAACTGAATCTCAACATTTGGTTGATATTATTAATCAAACAGACGCTGTGGATGGATTTGATGGTGAGGATAAATTAGGTCAGCCATTACTCAGATACAGTAAATTAAGTGACAATGGTTCGATCGATTTTTTTGTTCTACCTTATTTTCGCGAAAGAACCTTTGCTGGCGAAAGAGGGCGCTTACGTTTTCCCTTAGTCGTTGATACGGATGATGTTAGCTATGAATCAAAATCTGAAGAAAAACACATTGATTATGCTTTAAGAATTTCAGAGTCTATAGATGAGTTCGACGTTGGCTTTAGTATCTTTGATGGTACTTCACGAGAGCCAATCCTTACTCCTGGGTTAAGAAATGGCAGTCCCGTATTAAAACCATTTTATCCCTTGATAACTCAATACGGACTTGATTTACAATACACGGGTGAAAGTATTATTTGGAAATTAGAAGCGATTCATCGAACTCCAAATTCTTCAGCCTCAGGATTTGATGATTACAGTGCAGCAGTGGGTGGTTTCGAGTATACCTTGCCAACCATTACTGAAGCAGGTGCTGAGCTAGGTTTACTAGCTGAATATCATCGTGACTCACGTGGTGAGGTAATTGGTGTGGCATTTCAAAATGATTTGTTTCTTGGTGCACGTTTAGCCCTTAATGATGCAGACAGTAGCGAGTTATTAGCGGGTGCGTTTATTGATTTGGATAACTCAACTAAAAGTATACGATTAGAAGGTAGCCGTCGTGTGGGCAACGGCATGAAAGTTAATTTAGAAGCGCAGTTTTTTACGGATGTTGATGAAGCTGATCCACTGCAAAGTGTGGCACAAGATGATTTTATAAAGCTTGAATTGCAGAAGTTCTTTTAAAATCCGATTTAATTTTAATTAGAAATACCATAAAAGTAGGGGGGTGTCTTTTATTTTTAATTCTGCACTATGATTCGACCTTCCCCGGCATTTCCTAACGGAAATTGCTCTCACCCTCCTTGACTCTCAGGGAGTCGA
>CALJIH010000154.1 GCA_937974135.1 uncultured Cocleimonas sp.
AATCGATGAAGAAACGCTCAGCTGCTAAAAAAAATCCTAATATTCAACTGCTTTGGCCCACTCCAATATTAACGAAAAAATTTGGGCAACATCAAAAAGTGAATAAAGAATTGATGAAAATTTTCACGGCTCACCGCAACAAACTAGAAAAAAAGAAAAAACCTATGTTTGTAAGTGAGGATAACATTTACGCACTTTATAAAGACGAACCTGCAATCCAAAAATTGGTTAAATTCATCATGGACGGCGTCTTCGAAATTGGCAGCGAGGTGAATGGGCCCTATTGGAAAAATGTAAATAACTTGGATATTCAGATTACAGGACTTTGGTTTCAAATGACTAATGGTCATAAATTCCAAGAAACCCATGTACACGGCAATTGTTCATGGTCAGGGGTTTATTATGTGAATGCTGCGGATTCTGATAAATCACCTGATGATGTTGCCAAAGGAAATTTACCCAATGGTGTGACACGTTTCTATGGGCCTAATATGGAAGCAAGTGCCGGCGGACACGGCGAATTTGGCAATGTCTATTTACAAGATGTGAGTTATGACTCATACCCTGAAGATGGCAAACTCGTTGTATTTCCGCCGCATCTCAAGCATATGCCCTTCCCTTACGCAGGTGAAGAAGATCGTGTGATTGTTTCATTTCATGCGCAAATACATAATCCAGATGGCTTTAAATATGGTTATACATTCTCATGATTCCAAGAGATGTATTTAATTGGTGTAAATGATTAAAAAAAGACACCCCCCTACTTTTATGCAGTTTTGATAAACTTAACCTAAAAAATCAGTGAATATATTTTATGTAAAACTCTGTCTTTGTTCTTAGATAGGTATTTTATTATGCAAAGCTATGATCTTGTCCCAAAACCTCCGCAGAAACTGACAACTCCTAAAAGTTGGAAAGGAAAAGATCTAGCAAACAAAACTGACCAATGGATTACAAGTTTTACTGAAGAAGAAATCAATGAGCTTGAACAAGCCGCAAAAAACTATTTATCGTTAAACAAAGATATTGGCGAAATTAATCAAACAGATTTTCCATTAACAAAACTTGCATCAACATTCACTACATTAAAACACACTTTAATCGAAAGTATTGGTTTTGGAATATTACGTGGATTACCAACTGACAATTACAGTCAAGAACTAGCAGCGACTATTTTTTGTGGCGTTGGCGCGCATTTAGGTATTGCCAGATCACAAAATGCTAAAGGGCATATTTTAGGACATGTGCGTGACACAGGAGCAAACTCAAAAGATCCCAATGCACGAATTTATCAAACTTCAGAACGCCAAACCTTTCATACAGATTCAGCTGATGTAGTGGGTTTACTGTGCTTAAAGAAAGCCCAAGAAGGTGGTGCTTCGTTATTAGTAAGTACTGAAACTATCTATAATGAAATGATGGAGTTACGGCCTGATTTAGCTGAATTACTTTTTCAACCGATAGCAACTGATCGCCGTGGTGAAATACCCGAAGGTGAGAAACCCTATTTTGAAATTCCAGTTTTCAATTGGTACCGAGGTTTTCTAACTGGAATTTATCAACGTCAATATATCGATAGCGCACAGCGTTTTCCTGATGCAATGAGATTAACTGATCTTCATGTAGAAGCCTTAGATTTATTTGATTCATTGGCCAATGAACCCAGCTTACATTTATCCATGCAGCTCGAACCCGGCGATATGCAATTTGTACATAACCACTCTATGTTACATGATCGTACTGGTTTTTTAGATTGGCCTGAGCTAGAAAACAGGCGCCACTTATTGCGTTTATGGCTATCAATAGAAGGTGATCGGGAATTACCCGAAAGTTTTAAACAACGCTATGGTTCTATCGCTGTTGGGAATCGAGGTGGAATTATTACAAAAACAACTAAATTACATGCACCTATTTTTTAACATTTATTTGATAGATATTTAATCAAAAAAACTTACTTTCGCTTTTCCAGTTGAATCGTAAACGATTGATTATCATCCGCTAAATACATCTCGCCCTCTTGAATATTACATTGTATTTGCATATTGCGATTAACTAAAGATTGCACTTCATCGTCAGCGATTATATGAGAAACACTCAAATTCTTATATCGATCCAATTTACTCTTAATTTGCTCCCACCACACATCAGCCTTGCCTGAATTGTAGGTATAAACAATTACCTCATCTGCGCGACCACAGGCTTTACGAATACGTTTATCATCTAATTGACCAAAATCAATCCACAATTCTATGGCATCAATGAGAGACTTCTGCCAAATATCTGGCTCATCTTCAGTACTCAATCCTTTGGTAAACATTAAGTTTTCAGAGGCATTGTAAGCAAAAGCAATCACTCTCATCATAAAACGAAAATCAGTTTCTGATGGATGTTGCGCCGCTGTTATCTCATGCGACTCATAATAATGCCGATCCATATCGGCGATATTTAACGAGATTTTATTTATGGTTGCGTTGATTGCCATGAAAATCAAAATACCCAAATCTGAATTTTGATACTTGAATATATTATTTATATTTCACTCTAATCTTGGAACATCTCATATTGACTAAAAACAAAGATATAATTAATAATAACAATGACCAATCAGTGAGGGTTGGAATAGATTCAATATCAAGAATACTATTTCTTTGAATATCAATATTAATCTCTCTTTCTTCATTTCGATCAACAATAATATCCTCAGCGTTTTCAACATTAGTTGCACCATTTGAAAATACAATATTTTCTATACCCTCACTATCAAAATATCTATAGCCAATTCTGTAAGTCAATCCTTCATACAAATTTTCAATTACATAATTTCCTGTATCGCTTTCAAAAATATTATTAGAATTTTCTACCCATTCAAAATATTCAGAATCAAAGTAATATAGGAGTACTT
>CALJIH010000155.1 GCA_937974135.1 uncultured Cocleimonas sp.
TCTACATTCACAATCTCTCCATTCCTGCCAGGAGTAGCATATAAACCGATATTTTTATATTCGATGTTTTTTCCATTGAGAATTAATTTCTTATCCTCTGTCCATTCGACAACATCTCCAGGAAGACCAATGAGTCGTTTAATATAATTAATTTTCGGATTGGGAGGATAACGAAAAACAACGACATCACCGCGTGATGGGCCACCCGTGTCGATAATTTTTTTGTGGATTATTGGCAGTTTGACGCCATATGCATATTTTTTGACTAAAACAAAATCTCCAATTTCTAAAGTTGGTATCATTGAACCTGAGGGAATCCTAAACGGTTCAGCCACAAAGGAACGCATAACAATGACAATTAATAAAATCGGGAAGAAAGATTTAGAATAATCCAGCAATATAGGTTCATTACCTTCTTCATCTACAGACTTACCTTTGAAACAGTAGAACAGTAAAATGAGCCCGCTGAGAAACGTTAATCCTACTAATATCACTTCTAAATTTAAATGAAAACCCATTAACTTTCATCTCTCTTAAGCACTGCCAAAAAGGCTTCTTGTGGTATTTCAACATTACCTACTTGTTTCATGCGTTTCTTACCTGCTTTTTGTTTTTCTAGGAGCTTTCGCTTACGTGAAACGTCACCGCCATAACACTTAGCTGTTACATTTTTGCGTAGTGCTTTTACATTTGATCTGGCAATTATATTTCCACCAATCGCAGCTTGAATTGCAACGTCAAACATTTGTCTTTGGATAACTTCCCGCATGCGTTCAACCAACACTCGACCACGTGCTTGAGAGAAGTCTTTATGAACAATAATGGATAAAGCATCCACTGGCTCACCGTTGATCAAAATATCAACTTTAACTAAAGGTGCTGGCGTAAAATGATCAAGCTCATAATCAAACGACGCATATCCGCGGCTTACTGACTTAAGTCGATCGAAAAAGTCTAAAACTACTTCACTCAAAGGCAAATGATAATCTAATGTCACTTGATTACCTAAGTATTTCATTTCCTTTTGAATTCCACGTTTTTCAACGCATAAAGATATGACATTCCCAACGTATTCTTGAGGTACCATAATGGTTCCTCGAATAACAGGCTCTCTGACTTCTTCAATGTAGTTGACCGCAGGTAATTCTGCAGGATTATGAATATTAATAGTCTCGCCTTTGGTAGTCTCAACTTCATAGACCACTGAGGGTGCGGTGGTGATCAAATCAAGATCATATTCGCGTTCTAATCGCTCTTGAACAATCTCCATATGCAACATGCCCAAAAAACCGATTCTAAAACCAAAACCTAATGCCTGCGATGTTTCTGGCTCATAGTGCAATGAGGCATCATTCAAATGCAGTTTATCTAATGCATCTCTTAAGTTTTCATAATCATCTGCACTTACTGGGAACATTCCTGCAAACACACGAGGTTGTATCTCTTTAAAGCCTTCAAGTGCTTCATCAGCAGAATCTTTAACGGTAGTGAAAGTATCACCAACTTTTGCCGCTTCGATATCTTTGATACCAGCGATAACGTAACCTACTTCACCTGCGACTAAAAAATCTTTTTCAATACGTTTAGGGGTAAAAATACCGACATTATCTACTTGATATTCAGCTTTAGTTGACATCGGCATAACTTTAGATTTTTTACCTATCCTGCCATCTATCACTCTTACTAGTGAGACTACACCTAAATAATTATCAAACCATGAGTCAATGATGAGTGCCTTCAAAGGCTTATCCACATCGCCTTCAGGTGGAGGAATCCTCTGCACTAATTGCTCAAGTAAGTCTTCGATGCCAACACCTGTTTTACCACTTACATGAAT
The DNA here is from genome assembly GCA_937974135.1 of uncultured Cocleimonas sp. GTDB lineage: Bacteria > Pseudomonadota > Gammaproteobacteria > Thiotrichales > Thiotrichaceae > Cocleimonas. The sequence continues at coordinate 1,838 of CALJIH010000155.1, forward strand.
AGCATCTGTCGCATCAATGCCTATTATTTCTTCAATTTCTTGTGATACCCTAAAAACATCAGCAGCTGGTAAATCTATTTTATTCAGTACCGGTACGACTTCTAAATCAAGATCAATTGCGGTGTAACAATTAGCAACACTTTGGGCTTCTACACCTTGAGATGCATCTACCACTAATAAAGCACCTTCACAGGCAGAGAGGGAACGCGAAACCTCATACGAAAAATCGACATGACCAGGCGTATCAATAAAATTTAGATGATAGGTTTCACCATCTTTAGAATGAAAATCAAGCGAAACACTTTGCGCTTTGATCGTTATTCCACGCTCTCTTTCAATGTCCATTGAATCCAGAACTTGATTATCCATTTCACGTTCAGACAAGCCCTCGCATACCTGAATAAAACGATCTGAGATCGTCGATTTACCATGATCTATGTGAGCAATAATGGAAAAATTACGGATATTTTGATTTGCTAAAGCCATTTACGATTCTTAATTTAATTCAATGATTAATTATTAGAGTTGATTAGTCATCATCTGAAAAATCATTGCTTAGTGCCTCACGGACAGCAATTTCATCGAAATAATGATAAAAAATAACGTCTTCCTGATAAGTCACTACAGGTACATCTATATTGTATCTAGCGCGTACTTCGCTACTTACTAATGATTGATCATCAATATCTAATAAAGTAATTTCAAATTTCAGTTCTTTTTGAAGCTGAAACAAAGAAGCCACCACAAGTTCACACAAATGGCAGCTGTCGCGATGATACACTATAAGTTCTTTAGAAAATACGGACATTTAGTTTTTACTAACTGCACTTCTTTTTAAAATAAGCAAACTACTTTTCAGAGCCAGTTTTATCCGCTTTTAATGCCAGAAATCGAGCTGCGCCATCTCTTAAAATTAAAATAGCATACGTTTTGCCAACTTCAATATTTTCACCCAATGTATTTAAATCTTTAAGATCAGAAATATGTTCACCTTTGAACATCATTATCAAGTCACCAGCTTCTATTCCTGCAGATCTTGCAGGATCACCTTTAATACCTTTAACCAAAACACCTTTTTTAACATCTAGGTCCTTTTTAGATTCTTCATCAAGATCAACCAATTCCATGCCTAGCAATACATTTTTTTCCTTTGGCTTTTCTACTTTTTTAGGTGCCTTTCTTGCCTGATCTTCAGAAGGTAACTCTGCTAATCTAATTTTCAAGGTTTCTGTTTTATTACCTCGCCTGACTTTTAATTCAACATCTTCATCCAGTGTTGTTGAACCTACAATCACAGGTAATGCAGAGGCGTTTTTTACGAGCTTCCCATCAAATTCCAAAACGATATCACCTTGCTCCAATATCCCTTTTGCAGGTCCATCATTGATTACATTTACAATTAATGCACCAGTTGGATTCTCTAAACCAAATGATAATGCTAAATCACGAGTAACTTCTTGAATATAAACGCCTAACCAAGCACGTGAAACTTTGCCTTTGGACTTAAGTTGCTCTACAACGCGTTGTGCAACGTCTATTGGGATGGCAAAGGACACTCCCATAAATCCACCGGTACGACTGAATATTTGCGAATTAATGCCAACCACTTCGCCTTTTAAATTAAATAACGGACCACCAGAATTACCTGGATTTATCGCCACATCGGTTTGAATAAATGGAACATAATTTTCTGAGGGTAAACTTCGCCCTTTAGCACTAACGATCCCAGCGGTAACACTATGATCGAAACCGAAAGGTGAACCTATGGCAACTACCCACTCACCCACTTTTAAACGTTTAGAACTTCCTGTTTCCAGTACTGGTAAGTCTGTTGCATCAACTTTTAATAAAGCGACATCACTGCGCTTATCAACCCCAACTAATTCAGCGGAAAGTTCGCGACGATCACTTAATCGGACAATAATTTCATCTGCTTGAGCAATCACATGGTAATTTGTAACTACATATCCGTCTTTAGATGTTATAAAACCAGAACCCAAAGAGCTTGCTTCTCTATCAGGAGGAAAACTTCCTCTATCTTTATCCAAAAAGCGTTTCATTAATTCATCAAAAATTTCCCCCTGTTCACTATTCAAACCTGGTGGTTTTTTGGAAGATTTATCGCTTTGTTTAGTACTGATATTCACAACTGCAGCACTGTGTTTTTCTACTAATTTTGTAAAATCAGGCAGTTCCGCTTTAGCAATATTACTCATAAATACTAAAGTTATAATTAGCAGAGATGACGAAATTCTTTTTAATATTAAAATGGACATAAGAAACTCTTTTAATAATTAGAGAAAGCGATACAAACCAATAAAACTCATACCAAAAGACGGTTTATCTATGCCCATATTGCCATAAATACCTTATTAGCTTTAGTAATTTAAGCAAAAAACCTTAAAAAGTGGGGGGGTGTCTTTTTAATTCTAAACTAATCAACTACTTCTAAAGAATACATAACTTAAACAGGTTCAAGATTAATAATTTTTCGGATTAGTTTTGGTTCAAACTGATTAGCAATTTTTGTTTTCTTGGAATATTGATTCACCATTAATAAACCTAAAAACAAGCCAAGAAAACCAGCAATCGCTGATGCTGATTCACCAAATACAAGTAGAGCAATAAAGGCAAAAATAAAAAGAAGAAGTAAAGGCAGAAGGTACATTAAAATAGTAGCTTGTAATAATTTATTCGAAGGCATGCCTACGATAACCGTATCTCCTTCATTGAGCTTTAAAGTATTAATAACCTTGAGTTTATTTCTTGGTCTGAATGAAAATATAGAAGCTACACTACCACAACCAGTTTTAGATGAGCAGTTGTTACAAGATGCCTTATTTTGTGTTTCAAGGAAAACGAACTCACCTGTAATGTGTGATACGACCGCTTCCTCTTCAGCAAATTTCATGGTAAATAAATTACGGTTGTTCCTTTTTAAGATTCTTCACAACATTTTTTAAAGTAAGTTCAGGAACCTCACCAACAGCAGTAATTCTATGGCTTCCTCTGTTTTGAGTAACCATATTCAAAGCACCAGAATTTACTTGGATCGCATTTAACGGCACCGTATTTTCACTGATTGGGGTTAAAAATAAGGACATAGAAATTAAACCGTCACTAATGACATAATGTTTGGAAATAGTTTCACCATTTGGTGAATCTTCTTTCATATGCGGTGCTTGTCTGATTTCAAATCCTGCGGGAAGAGCTTCAATTACCCAGCCATCTTCCAAAGAAGCATTAGATAATTGGCGCAACAATATTTCTACTTCTGATGAAGATGCATCTGCTGCCTCATCGATTGGAATTAAAGGATCAGGTGATTTAACAGCAGCTACATTTGATACACCTGACTCTGGCACTCTAATTTCAATGTTAGTAAACATAAACTGTTCAACAGGTTTGTGGCTTTTTCCTACTAAGCGATAATCCAGCAACATACCAGAAACCATATCGACACAATATTTCTGTAAGTAGCGCTCTCTATCTTTAGGTCTGGCGGTGATTATTCTACAGGGAATGTTAGCCACCCTATTTTCACGCCCCATATCGAACGAATACACCTTTTCCATTTCAGGACGGATGCGTGGTATTTTACTTAGAGAAAAACCTTTAACTTCTCGAGAAACTTCACTTCCACTTTCATTTAAGCGAACCACTCTCTCGGATTGAACACCATTTACTACAGAATGTTCAACCATTAAGGTAGATACATTATTGCCTTGAATTAAAACCAAAGTTCCGTTGTAGCTTAATTCATGCAGTGCCTGATTCATTTTATTCAGTAATTTTATCGCACTCTCATCAGCATGAGAAATACCTGACACTGAAATTAGTGGAAAAAACAACAAAGCAGAGAGAGCTCTGTTTTTATACTTTTTATTCATGCAATTTAAATCTAATTGAAGCAATTGCTTTAAAAAACCAGTCTTCATTTTTTTCACTTATTGATTATCTGTATATGCGATAACGCGAACCGAAGGGACAAATGTCGACGTTGTTGTATATTGCATATGACTATCAACATATCTTTTCAACATTGATCTGGTGCGCGCATCTGCATCGATATACTCATCAGTATTTGAGGCTAGTGTTGGAATTGGCTCTGAGCTACTAGCATTTGGTGTAGCTTCAACAATTGCAGTGGGACCTGTTTTATCGACTATGATGTTTGGCTCAGATGTTGGCCCATTAAGCACACCAATATTCTGTAGACCCATGAAAGCTAAAGCTCCCAGTGAGGCCGCGAGTGCAAAACCACCAAATGGCTTGATAAATGAAGATGAGTTAGATGCCACAGTGTTTGTGGCAGCCTGCGCAGTTTGCGCTTGATCCAACATTATGTTGTCAAACTGATCTTCATGTTCAATTTGTTCGTGAATGTTGTCTAAGAAACTACTCCCAAGCATCAAAGCAGGTTGTTGAGATTCCCCTGCCCTCATAGTTTCACCAATCAAAGCATAATTCGCTAATTTACTTGATAATGCTTTATCAGATTTTAATTCATCTAAAACACGCCTTTCTTCAAACGAACCAGCTTCGTCATCGAGCAGTGCTGATAAATGTTCAGACATTGATATTGGAGCTTCACTATTACTCATTTTCTTTCTTCCAAAAAATTCTAAATTATAGGACAACGTTATGCTGATTTAGTTCGTCCGTTTGTCGATAAATTCTCAATAAATTGGTATTTTTACAACAGTATAAAACATACCATCTTAAAATACGCTGAATTCATATATTTAATATCCAAAAACCTCATAATCAAACGACCTTAGACCTAAAAAAACGCTAAGCTAATAAAGGTGAGAGTTCTTCCTCTATTGACTCACGCGCTCTAAATATCCGAGATCTTACTGTACCTATTGGACATTCCATGGCTTCAGATATTTCTTCATAACTCAAACCTTCCAATTCACGTAACGTAATTGCAATGCGCAAATCATCCGGTAACGCTTCAATCGCACTTGTTAATGTGGTTCTAATCTCATCAGTTAACATTTCACTTTCTGGGCTTGCTAGATCTCTTAACATGCCACCACCATCGTATTGCTCGGCTTCTTGCGCATCAATATCATCATCAGGCATGCGACGGCTTTTTGAAACAAGGTGATTTTTAGCTGTATTTATAGATATCCGATACAGCCAAGTATAAAAAGCACTGTCGCCTCGGAAGTTTTTGAGACCACGATAGGCTTTGATAAATGACTCTTGTGCTACATCCATAGCAATGTGAGGATCATGAACGTAACGAGTTACCAGATTAATCACTTTTTGTTGATATTTTAATACCAATACATCAAAAGCTGACTTATCACCTGATTGAACTCTTCTTACTAATTCTAAATCTGTTTGATTCGCGCCCATTAGGGGCATCTCCTATAAGGCATTGCAATTTTGATTAGCGGCATTTTCCTTGAAACAACAATCAAAATTAAACAATTTATGCCTTCACTTCTAAATTATTTATGTGGGGTATGATAATCTAATAACCACATTGAATCCATGTATCTAACATATACATTTACTCATTGTTTTTTGTCACTTATAACAACCATAATATTCCTATTCTCATTGTTTGACACAATGGATTTACAAGATTTTACGAGAAAGCATTATGTATGATGTATTAATCATTGGAAGCGGTGCCTCAGGATTAACGCTTGCATTGAGCCTACCTGATTCAATGAAGATTGCCATTTTAAGTAAAGAAGAGCTAGATGAAGGAAGCACCGTTTATGCGCAAGGTGGAATTTCCGCCGTTATAGACAAAAGCGATTCATTTGAATCTCATATTGCTGACACGCTCGATTCAGGCGCAGGACTTTGTGTTGAATCAACGGTGCGCCACGTTGTTGAAAATGGTCCTCAGGCTATTGACTGGTTACTCAAAGCTGGTGTGCCATTTACGCGAGAAGATGACAAGGTCGAAGGAATTGAAGGATTACACTTAACTCGAGAAGGTGGGCATTCAAATAGACGTATTGCGCACGCTGCAGATGCGAGCGGCAAGGCTATAGAAGATACTTTAGTTTCAGCCACTAAGTTACGGAATAACATCGATATATTTGAGCACCATATTGCTGTTGATTTAATCACAACCCGAAAACTTCAACATACAGAACTACGAGACAATAGATGTATTGGCGCGTATGTGCTTGATATAGAAAACCAAAAAGTACACACCTTTCGGGCTAATTTCACGGTTTTAGCTACCGGCGGCGCGAGTAAAGTTTATCTTTATACCAGTAATCCAGATGGTGCCAGCGGTGATGGTATCGCTATGGGTTGGCGTGCAGGTTGTCGCGTTGCGAATATGGAATTCATGCAATTCCATCCTACCTGTCTCTATCACCCTCATGCAAAATCAAACCTAATTACTGAAGCTGTTCGTGGCGAAGGTGGGAGACTTTTCTTACCCGACGGCACGCGTTTTATGAAGAACTTTGATGACAGGATGGAGCTAGCTCCTCGTGATATTGTCGCTAGAAGTATTGACCATGAAATGAAACGTCTGGGTATTGATTCAGTATTTCTTGATATTAGTCACAAGTCTAAAGACTTTATTCAAGACCACTTCCCCAACGTTTCAGCAATGTGTTATTCCTTTGGTTACGATATGACTAAGGAACCTGTGCCAGTGGTACCCGCCGCGCATTACACCTGTGGTGGTTTAATGGTTGATCAAGCAGGTCATACAGATGTGAATAGTTTGTACGCGATTGGTGAAACGACTTTCACAGGATTGCATGGCGCAAATCGTATGGCGAGTAATTCACTACTGGAATGTATTGTTTATGGTCAATCCTCCGCAGAGGATATTATCAAACGAGCGGATTCACTTAAAAGTTGTGATGTTGATATTCCTGAGTGGGATGAAAGTCGTGTAACTGACTCAGATGAACGCGTCGTGATCAATCACAACTGGGATGAAGTTCGAAGATTTATGTGGGATTACGTCGGCATTGTTCGAACCAGCAAACGTTTGCAACGGGCGCGTAATCGTATCGAAACACTACTTGCTGAAATTGATGAGTACTACTCTAATTTCCGTATTAGTAGTGATCTGATTGAATTAAGAAATCTTGCAGAAGTCTCTCGATTAATTATTCGATCAGCGCAACAACGAAAAGAAAGTCGTGGTCTACACTATACATTGGATTACCCAAACCCAGACCCTAAATTAGAGAAGGTAAATAGCATCTTAGATCCGATGTGGCGTAGTCGTTAGACACTTTATATAAAACAAAAAAGACACCCCCCTACTTTTAAGCACT
>CALJIH010000156.1 GCA_937974135.1 uncultured Cocleimonas sp.
ATAGTACTTAACTTAATAAATAGTAATAATTAAAATAAAACTTTCTGTATTTAGAAAAACATTGCTTTATTTAGGTTTGTTTTGTTGAGTGTGCGAATAGGCGGTGATAGAATGTCGCGCTTTCGAGAATCTAGATTTATCGAAATATTTAAATAAAGCGATTATGACTATGACGGTTGTAACAAAATTGTCGTTAATGCAATTAGTGTTTACTCTGTTAATGACAGTCTTGGTTGCTTTGATCTGGGATTTATCTTACGCAGTATCTGCTTTTTTAGGTGGAATAATTTGTGTAATTGCGAATTTGTTTTTCGCGGGTAAATTGTTTCTCAGTAAACGCTTTGTGCGTCCTGAGCAGATTTTGCAAAAGTTTTATCGTAGTGAAGTGTTAAAGTTGTTATTTACTTTTACTATGTTTGTGTTGGTTTTTGTATTGATTGATATCGAGTTTGCCGCTTTCATTTTGGCATATTCATTCACTACATTACTCAACTTACTGTGTTTACCTTTTTTGAAAGATTAAGTAAGTTATGGCATCTGGAAACGAAGTATTAACGAGTGGTGGTTACATAAAGCATCACCTTACTAACCTAACTTTTGGTCAAAAAGCAGATGGTTCGTGGGGAATTGCTCATGGCGCTGAAGAAGCAGCTCAAATGGGTTTTTGGTCAATACATTTAGATAGTATGGCTTGGTCAATTGGCCTGGCTTTAATAATGTTTTTTGTATTCCGTAAAGTTGCTAAAGGCTTTAGTGTTGATAAGCCCGGCAAACTTCAGTTATTTATAGAATCAATTTTTGAATTTGCAGATACCTCTGCTAAAGATGGTTTCCAATTTGCAAATGTTTATATTGCACCGCTTGCACTAACAATTTTTTGTTGGGTCTTCTTAATGAACCTAATGGATTTAATTCCAGTAGATTGGATTCCAGAAGCTTTTGTGGCAGCTGGGGTTCCGTATATGAAGATAGTACCTTCAACAGATATCAATGTTGCATTGGGTCTGGCCTTAGCTATTTTCATAATGATTCTTTATTACAGCTTTAAAGAGAAGAGCCCATGGGGTTTCTTCTTGGAGCTAACGACTCATCCATTTAGCGCAAAAGAATTCGGCATTAAGAGCTCTGGCGCTCAGATGGCTATGAACGCTATTTTATACCCGCTAAACTTCGTTTTAGAGGTAGTTAGTTTGTTAGCGAAGCCGGTGTCACTTGGTTTGCGACTTTTCGGTAATATGTATGCAGGTGAGTTGATCTTCATTCTAATCGCGTTGATGTTCTCTGGCGGTTGGTTGATGTTGTCAGAGGGTGGATATTTGTCTGGTACTTTGCTTGCTTTAGGTGGTGGTATGTTGCAGATTGTATGGGCAATTTTCCATATTTTGGTTATTACGCTACAGGCATATATTTTTATGATGTTGACAATCGTTTATTTGAACCAAGCTCATGAGCATGGGGATCACTAAATAAATTAGTGTCAGTGTTAGTAAAAACAGATTTACAATTTTTTAAACTTTAACAGAAAACTATTTAGGAGTTATCAATGGAAACTATCGTAGGAATGACGGCAATTGCTATTGCTATTATGATCGGTCTTGCAGCAGTTGGAGCAGCAATCGGTATCGGTATCTTGGGCGGTCGCTTTTTAGAAGGTACAGCACGTCAACCAGAAATGGGCAACATGTTACAAGGTAAAATGTTCTTAATGGCTGGTTTGATCGACGCAATTCCAATTATTGGTGTTGGTATCGCACTTTACTTGTTATTCGCTTCTGGTCTTGTAGATCCAGCTGGTCTAAAAGCACTAATTGGTTAATTAGTAATTTACTAATTATTGATATTAATTAATTAGCTAGAGGAATAAAGAATGAATATCAACGCAACCCTACTAGGGCAGACGATAGCGTTCTTAATTTTTGTTTGGTTCTGTAAGCAGTATGTATGGCCTATGATGATGGGTCCTATCATGGAGCGTCAGGCGAAGATTGCGGACGGTCTTGCGGCAGCTGAAAAAGGTCTTAAAGATCAGGAAATGGCTGCTGATAATGCAGAACAAGCAATTAAGCAAGCGAAAGCTGAAGCAGCAGAAATTGTTGCGCATGCTAAAGCCCGCGATACTCAAATGATTGAGGAAGCAAAGGCGAAAGCATCAGAAGAAGCTGGTCGTGTTATGGCGGGTGCTCAGGCTGAGATTGATCAAGAGATTAATCGTGCTAAAGATTCTTTACGTACACAAGTGTCAGAATTAGCTGTCGCAGGTGCAAGTAAGATTCTTGGTAAAGAGGTTGACGCAAAAGCACATAAAGCGGCTCTTAAAGAACTGATTGAGCAGATCTAGGAAGATAATATGTCTGAATTGACTACAGCAGCTCGCCCATATGCTCGTGCCGTTTTTGAAATGGCTGAAAATGCAGGTAAGTTAGGCGAATGGTCTGAGATGCTAGGTTTTATGAGTGGCATCGCTAGTAATGATCAGGTTGTTGAATTGTTAGCTTCTCCTAAAATGGCTAAACAATCTGGTGCAGATGCATTCATTGAACTTGCTGATGGTAAGTTAAACGATGAGGCGAAGAATTTAGTTTCAATGCTCGCAGAAAATGATCGTCTATCACTTCTGCCAGAAATGAGTGTCATCTATGAAATATTAAAAGATGAGGCTGAAGGATCTGTTGAAGCAAATGTTACGGCTGCGAAAAAATTAACTCAAGGCGAAGAGAAATCAATTTCTGATGCTCTTTCTAAGCGCTTGGGACGTAAAGTTAAACTTAAGGTTAGTGTGGACGATGCATTGTTAGGCGGTGCGATAATTCAGGCTGGCGATTTGGTGATTGATGGTTCATTAAGAGGTCGTTTGTCAAAAATGACGTCAGCTGTGACCAACTAATCGATATAAATCAAAGTAATTAAGAAAAAGGTATAGGTAAATGCAACTTAATCCGACAGAAATTAGTGATCTGATAAAAAAGCGTATTGAAGGCTTTGATGCAGATGCTGAAGCACGCACTGAAGGTACGATCGTTTCAATCATGGACGGTATTGTACGTATCCATGGCTTATCTGATGTAATGTCAGGTGAGATGATTGAATTCTCTAATGGTGTGTTCGGTCTCGCTATGAACCTAGAGCGTGATTCAGTAGGTGCGGTAGTACTTGGTGACTACAAAAATATCACTGAAGGCGATAAAGTAAAATGTACAGGTCGTATTCTTGATGTTCCAGTAGGTCCTGAGTTAATGGGTCGTGTTGTTAATTCGTTGGGAGCACCAATCGATGGCAAGGGTCCAATAAACACTAAAGAAACAAATCCTATTGAAAGACAAGCGCCAGGTGTAATCGAGCGTAAGTCGGTTGATGAGCCAATGGAAACAGGTATTAAAGCACTGGATGCGATGGTTCCTGTTGGACGTGGACAACGTGAGTTGATTATCGGTGATAGACAGACTGGTAAAACAGCAGTTGCTATCGATGCGATTATCAACCAAAAAGGTAAAGGCGTTAAGTGTATTTATGTTGCAGTTGGGCAAAAGGCATCTTCTGTAGCTGGTGTTGTACGTAAACTTGAAGAGTTTGGTGCAATGGATTACACAATCGTTGTTGCAGCGAATGCATCTGATCCAGCATCTATGCAGTTCTTAGCACCTTATGGTGGTTGTGCAATGGGCGAATATTTCCGTGATAACGGTGAAGACGCTCTAATTATTTATGATGATTTAACTAAGCAAGCTTGGGCATATCGCCAAGTTTCATTGTTGCTTCGTCGTCCTCCAGGTCGTGAAGCTTATCCTGGTGATGTTTTCTTCTTGCATTCACGTCTACTTGAGCGTTCGGCTCGTGTAAATGCTGAATATGTTGAACGTTACACAAACGGAAAAGTAAAAGGCAAGACAGGTTCATTGACAGCTTACCCAATTATCGAAACACAAGAGGGTGACGTATCTGCATTCGTACCTACTAACGTAATTTCGATTACAGATGGTCAGATATTCTTGGATTCAGATCTATTTAACTCTGGTAATCGTCCAGCGATCGATGCAGGTCTTTCTGTATCTCGTGTTGGTGGTTCGGCGCAGACTAAAATCATTAAGAAGCTTGGTGGTGGTATTCGTCTAGATTTGGCTCAGTATCGTGAATTAGCGGCATTCTCGCAATTTGCATCAGATCTTGATGAAGGTACTAGAAAGCAACTTGAACGTGGTGCACGTGTAACTGCTCTTATGACTCAACTTCAGTATTCTCCTCTAAAAACGGGTGAGATGGCGTTTTCTTTATTTGCTGCAAATGAAGGTTTCCTTGATGATATCGATGTTGCGAAAATCAATGATTTTGAGGCGGCAATGCTTTCTTATGTTCGTACTGAGAAAACAGATTTTCTTAATTCATTGAATGAATCAGGCGACTATAACGATGATATCGTTTCAGAAATGAGAAGTGCTCTTGAAGACTTTAAATCTAAAGGAACTTGGTAATCAAGATAACTTTAGAAAAAGGAGTTAAATAATGGCAGGTCTTAAAGAAATACGTTCGCAAATTGGTAGTATTCAAAATACCAAGAAGATTACCAAAGCTATGGAAATGGTAGCGGCTTCTAAAATGCGTCGTGCTAAAGATCGTATGGAAGCTTCGCGTCCTTATGCAGATAAGATGCGCCAAGTTGTAAGTCATATCGCTTTAGGTAATTTAGAATATCAACACAGTTTTGTGAAATCTCGTGACACAGTTAAGCGTGTTGGATACATCATTATTTCATCAGATCGTGGTCTCTGTGGTGGTTTGAACACTAATCTTTTTAAAGCTGCTTTTCAAAGTATTGCAGAGTGGAAAGAAAAAGATGTTGAAGTCGATATTGCCGTTTTTGGTAGTAAAGCTTTATCTATGTTCAAGAAATATGGTGTTGTAGCCGAAGCTAATGGTCTTGGCGATGCACCTACTATTGATGACATGCTTGGTACCATTAAAGTAATGCTTGATGCATACGAAGAGGGTCAAATCGATCGTTTGTATTTGGTAGAAAATGAGTTCGTTAACAGCATGACTCAGACCCCAAGAGTTTCACAAATGATTCCTATAGTTGCGGCTGAAATGGAAGAATTGGAATATCACTGGGATTATCTTTATGAGCCAGAATCTAAAGAAGTTATTGATTCTTTGATGACTCGTTATATCGAATCGCTAGTTTATCAGGGTGTGGTCGAAAATATTGCCTGTGAGATGTCAGCAAGAATGATTGCCATGAAGAGTGCTACTGACAACGCTGGAGATATGATTGATAAGCTTAAATTAGCTTATAACAAAGCTAGACAAGCAGCGATTACACAAGAAATATCAGAAATTGTATCGGGTGCTGCGGCAGTCGAATAAGTAGCTTCATAAATTAGAAGTTATTTAACAAAATTAAACAAATTTAATATTTAAGGTAGAGGTACTAACAAAATGAGTACTGGAAGTATTGTTCAAGTTATCGGTCCTGTTGTAGATGTGGAGTTTCCACGTGATGCAGTTCCTGCGGTTTATAGTGCATTAACAGTAACGGCGCATAAGAATTTAACATTAGAAGTCCAAGGTCAACTTGGGGATGGTGTAGTTCGTGCGATTGCGATGGGTGAGGCTGAAGGTCTTGTACGCGGCATGGAAACTTTGGATACAGGTGAACCCATTAAAGTTCCTGTTGGTGAAGGTACTCTTGGTCGAATCATGAATGTATTGGGTGAACCAGTTGATATGGCTGGTGATGTTAAAGCTGAAATACGCATGCCTATTCATAGAGAACCACCTTCATACGAAGAATTATCATCTACTTTAGATATTCTAGAAACTGGTGTTAAAGTTATCGATTTGGTTATGCCTATAGCGAAAGGTGGTAAGGTTGGTTTGTTTGGTGGTGCTGGTGTTGGTAAAACTGTAACGCTAATGGAATTGATCAATAATATCGCTAAAGAGCATAGCGGACTTTCTGTATTTGCGGGAGTTGGTGAGCGTACTCGTGAGGGTAACGACTTCTATTATGAAATGGAAGAAGGTGGAGTACTAGACAAAGTAGCACTAGTATACGGACAGATGAATGAGCCTCCAGGAAGCAGACTTCGTGTTGCTTTGACTGGTTTAACAATGGCTGAACATTTCCGTGACGAAGGTCGTGACGTTCTGATGTTTGTTGATAATATTTATCGTTATACACTTGCTGGTACTGAGGTATCTGCACTGCTAGGTCGTATGCCTTCTGCGGTTGGTTATCAGCCGACACTTGCTGAAGAAATGGGTGCACTTCAAGAACGAATCACTTCCACCAAGAAGGGGTCAATCACCTCTTTCCAAGCGGTATATGTTCCTGCAGATGACTTGACTGACCCTTCACCTGCAACTACTTTTGCTCACTTAGATGCAACATTGGTACTGTCACGTAATATTGCAGAGCTAGGTATTTATCCAGCGGTTGATCCATTGGATTCTTCTTCGCGTCAATTAGATCCACTAGTTATAGGAGAAGAGCACTATTCAGTTGCACGTGGTGTTCAAGGTGTACTTCAACGTTATAAAGAATTACAAGATATCATCGCTATTCTTGGTATGGATGAATTATCTGAAGAAGATAAGCAAACAGTTGCTCGTGCTCGTCGTATTCAACGTTTCTTATCTCAGCCTTTCCATGTTGCAGAAGTATTTACTGGTGCTCCAGGCAAATATGTTTCTTTAGCTGATACTTTGTCTGGCTTTAAAGGTATTCTTGCTGGTGAATATGATCATCTTCCAGAACAATCTTTTTATATGGTTGGTGGTATTGAAGAAGCAGTTGAAAAGGCATCTAAAGACTCGTAAGTTTTAGTTTCTTTGAATTAACGAAATAGGAAATAAATATGGCTACTACAATGCATTTAGATGTAGTAAGTGCTGAAGAGTCAATTTACTCTGGTACTGTTCAAGAATTAATTGCACCAGGCTCAATGGGTGACTTGGGTATCATGCCCAGTCACTCTCAACTCATTACCACTTTAAAAGCTGGTGAGTTAAAATATAAGACTGAAGAAGGTATGTCATCGTTGTTTGTAGCGGGTGGTATTATGGAAGTGCAGCCTACAATAGTTACTGTTCTTACTGATACAGCAGTTCGTGCTGAAGATCTAGATGAAAAAGCAGCGGAAGAAGCAAAAACTCGCGCTGAGAATGCTTTACAAGGAAAAGACCCTGAAGATATGGATTACGAAGCGGTTAAAGCTGAATTAGATGCTGCTAAAGCGCAGATTGAAATGATCCATAGAATAGGAAAAACTCTTAGTTAAGCTCAAAAGGGTTGTATTTCCGCCACTTTTTTCTAAAAAAGAAGATTTTTTTAATTAGATATATATTATATCTCACTGTTTTTAATGTTATTTTTACCAATTCATAAAAAAAATGTTGTTTTTTTACCATTTTTTTTGAATGTAGTTTGAATAAAGACTATACTCTCACATGCGGATAAACATTGATTAATGGAACGTTTGTTCTAAATGGTCGTTTCTAATTTTATAACTAACAAGTAGTAAAGGATGTACAAACATGAAGATTAAACATCAACTCTCTATTGCAACACTATTAATGGCAGGCGTTTTTGTAACAGGTTGTTCAAGTTCACAGTCGCAAACTGAAGGTGCTTCTCAAGTTTCAGGATCTCAGCAGCAAGTTGAAGGTGCGGCTCCTGTAGTTGCTGAGCCAATAGCAGCTCCTGCTCCTGCTCCTGCAGTTAAAATGGCTCCTAAGCCAGTTAAGCGTATGGCTCCTAAGCGTATGGCTCCTAAGCCTCGTGGAAACCGTTGGACTCACACTCATCCAGCAGTACCTCGTTGTACTAAGTCTGTTCGTCATACACATAAGTATAACCAAGCTCGTCACTCTCACAAGTACAGCTGTCAAGGTCAACGCATGGCTCCTAAGCGTATGGCTCCAAAGCCACAAGTTGACGTTCGCGCTTTACAAATGAAGTTAAGAGCTAAAGGTTACTACAAAGGACCAATCGACGGTATCGTTGGCCCTGGTACTCGTAGCGCTCTACAACGTTTCATGAAGCGTTAATCTATTGAAGAAATAGCTTCTCTGTATATCAGAGAAAATATGGGACTAGGGAGAAATTCTTAGTCCCATTTTTTTTATATAATTGTTAGGTTTTTACTGTATATTCAATGAACTATGTCTTATAAAGATGGTCATAAATTCAGGGGATTTTATCAATGATCTACAAAGGTCAAATTATCAATTACTTTTTAAAAAGCATAATACTAGTTTTCTTGTTTAGTATATGCTCACCATCAATGGCTGTTGTATGGCGTGCAACTAATGCTTGGGATAATGTATGGGAGAAAAGGTATCAACATTGGGTTCAAAATAATTGGACTGAAGAATTTTTCATGGATCCTAAG
>CALJIH010000157.1 GCA_937974135.1 uncultured Cocleimonas sp.
AATAAAATTAGAGTAACACAAATAAAAAAACCGCCAATGCGGTTTTTTTATAAATTTATTATGAATATTTTTTAATTCGTAAATTGTACCCAAGGATATTTTTTATCATCTTTCACATGGCTCCAAAATAGATCGCCTGAAAAACGCCACGGATCTAAAACAATACCATCTGGGACACCTTTACCTTTAGCGGCGACTACGAGTGTACTATGTTCTCTCCAATAGTTACGTCTAAACGCAACACCATGAAAAAACTGTAAAGATTTCATCGGTCGGTTTATCTGTTTACCCATATCATGGGTCCACTGCCAACACAAACCGCGCGGGCGTTTGCCGTAATTCACCAGCACGTTGTGATACAAAGGAGGACTTGCTAGCTTGTAGCGGTTTGCTAAAACTTTAGGATGTAAAACTGCTTCACGGGCTACGAAATTAGCTTCGCTAGGCACAATATTAGGGCCAAGAGACATAATAGCTTTGCGTAACTCTTCTATTTTTTTGATGTCTTTAGCTTCAATAGCTGATACTTGAGTATTCCCTTTATTATCTATGCTAACGCCATCGTATCTAACGTTAGAACAGGCGCTAACGAGTAATAAAGTAGATAGGATAAAACTCATTTTCATTAGATTAAATGGATTTTTATGTCTGCCCCTTATGTTCATAATTTGCTCTCCCTACAAGATTAAAACTTTGGTGTGTAAGTTTGCGGCGTATATTCATTCCAACGAAACATTGGATCGTCTTCCGTTTTCACAAAATATAGCTCAGCAGATTCACGCCATGCATCAAGAATAATTGCATCTTTGATTTTTTTGCCCTTAGCCGCAACGGTTAAAACATTGTGTTCCAAAGGTTTGCCTTGATAAGCCACTGCACGATTTAACGTTAACGTTTTAAACTCTCTGCCTTTTACAATGTGGTCAGACATATCCCGAGCAAAATGATAACAAAGACCTCTTTCACGCTTGCCAGTATTAACTAATACGTTTTGTGAGTTTGGCGGAGAAACAAGTTTGTACTCATTAGCGAGGTGCATGGAAAATAAAACAGCTTCGCGTGCCACAAAATTAGCCTCTTTAAGATCAATATCTGGCCCTAAACCCATAATAGCTTGAGTTAATTGAACAATTTTAAATTGTACCCGCGAATCTATCGCTGATACGACTGTTTTTCTTGCCACTGGGTCATATGAGACATTATCAAAACGTACATCTCTTACAATTGGACTACTACAAGCGGATAAAATGATACTGCTAACTAGTACTAAAAATAGTGCTTTTAACTTCATGAATTTAATCTTCTTTTAACGGTTTTGAACAACACATGATGTAATTTACGCTGACATCACGTTCGGTTAATTTATAACTTTGCAAAATGGGGTTATAGGTCATGCCGATGATATTATCCAAGTGTAAATCGGCATCTCTCGCCCATGTTTCTAGTTCTGAGGGTTTAATAAATTTTGCATACTCATGGGTTCCTTTGGGTAACAAATTTAATACATATTCAGCACCAACAATCGCAAACACAAACGATTTTGGATTTCGATTTATGGTGGAAAAGAATACTTTCCCTCCTGGTTTTACTAAATCACTGCAAGACTTAATAATCGAAGCAGGATCAGGCACATGCTCAAGCATTTCCATACACGTTACGACATCGTAATAAGCGACTTGTTCAGCTGCAAGCTCTTCAACAGGCACCTTTTGATAAGTCACATTATCAACACCTGCTTCTAATGCATGTAGCTCTGCTACTGACAATGGCGCAGTACCCATATCGATACCCAGTGTATCTGCACCTCGAAGCGCCATACTTTCTGCCAAAATACCGCCGCCACAACCAACATCAATAATCTTTTTATCTTTTAAGCCATTCGCATGTTTATCAATATAATCTAAACGTAGCGGATTGATTTCGTGTAAGGGTTTGAATTCACTATTACGATCCCACCAACGATGTGCTAAATCCTCAAATTTTTTAATCTCATTAGGATCTACATTAAGTGGCTTTTTACCCTCATAGTGTTCAATTTTTTTATCACTTACTGTTTGCATGAGATTTCCGATTTTTTGACTAGGTTTCTAGAAACTAATTAGTACGTTATTATAACGAACCAGGATGTAATTTGATTGATAAAAATGATACGTTTTCTTTTCGGCATACTCCTTATTCAAATATCAACAGTTTTGCTCGTGTTTCTAGCGCCTGACCTACAAGGAATAGGGTGGTTAAGTCTCATAATTCCATTACTTGTTATAGGTTTTTTTGCCGCATTTTGGTTTTCATCGCTAGCTAAACACCAAATTAAAGATGAAGTAACAGCAGCTGAGTCGCAACATGCGCGGGAAAAAGAAAAATTACAAATCAATGCCGAGAGAGCAAAAACGCGTTTAGTAAAAAAGACACAACAACAAATAGCCAGAGAGAGTAAAGTTGCACACAGCAAAGCCAATTTCAAGGTAGGGGCCGCATTTGCTGGTACCATCGCCCTTGGTGGATTAATGTTGATTACCGAGTTGCTCACCTTAGGATTATTAACCATGAGTACTGCAGGGGGTGCATTAGGTGGTTATTTATTTCGAGCAAAAAAAGAATATGGTCCCCTTTTAGAGAATAAGAAGGGAAAGCCAATTAAAGTCATAAAACAAGAAAAAACATAGTAAAAAAGACACCCCCCCACTTTTAAGTGTTTCTCAAAAACTCACATTTAATATTAGTGAATGCTGTTGTCTTGTTTAGTGTATTTATATCTTTACTAATATTGCTGTTTGAATTGCAATACTGACAGCAATACCACACCAACACTCATAATCAATGCAGCCATGATGAGTGGCATGGAATAATTTCCACTAACTTCAGCAATCGTTCCAGAAATGGCCGGTGCGATTATCTGGGCAATGCCATAGCTTAAGGTTAAACGCCCCATAGGTTTTGCAGGTTTAGTGGGATAAAACTTACCAACCATGGTAAGCATTAAACTCACGATACCAATAAAAGTCGCGCCAAAAAAGAATCCACTAATCAGAACACCACTCAAACTATGGCTAAAGGCAGGGATGATTATGCCTAAGATATTAATCAGTAATGCGATAGATATCGCTTTTAATTCGCCTGTTTTGCGAGCGACTCGATCCCAAAATATACAAGAAGGAGCAGCCGCAAGGCCAGCAACCAGCCAAACAAGAGAACCATTACCCTTTAAGTGTGCTTGTTGATCAACAATCGCCACTAAAAATGTTGCACTTATGACGTAACCAATTCCTGCGCAAAAATACGATGAGTAAAGCAACAGCATCCAGTTTCGTCTAGGGGGTTTATCAATGAGTGTTTTCCCCGGTTCTGAAACAGTACTGTTAGCAGGACGGGGTAGCCACAACCAAGCTGGAATCGCACAGAGTAATGCCAGTACTGTAAATACTTGCCATTGTTGTGCCCAATCTAAATGTGCTAACAGGGAATCACCTGACATTAGTAGGCTAAAAATGGCGGTGACAGCAATACCTAAACCGACCCCGCCGAAATGCAAACCCAATTCAGGTTTATGGCCGTGTCGAATCATCCAATTAAGAATCAATCCTGATCCAATGATTAATCCCCCAGCGCTGCTTAAACCAGCAATGAAACGCATGATTGACCAAAGTATATAGTTTTCAATGATCCCCATACCAATGGTTGAAATAATCGCAATAATCAAACCGATACGATAAAGCGTATCTTTCAATTTTAAATCACTTATGGATGCCGCGATTAAAACACCCGTCATATAACCCATGTAGTTAATTGTGGCTAACCAGCCTCCTGTTGCATCACTCAAGAAGGTTTGATCAAGCATTACTGGCAATAATGGCGTATACGCAAATCGCGCAATACCCATGGTGAGTATCAGGCTGAACAGTCCTGCCACCATAACTTTCGTGGGATTTTTAGAGTTACTGTTTGTTTGGCCAGACATTCATGAATTGTAGAGTATTACACTCAACAAAAGGTCTTATCATCAGACTATTTATTAATGACCATTATTGTTAAACATACGAAATTAATTAGCTTTTCAAACTCAGTTTGTATAAATACTAGAACTCATTTTTAATGCAAACTGCCAAAAAGTAGGGGGGTGTCTTTTAAATATATTTCTGTGCCTTAATAGGTACCTTGATTCTCGATTTCTAACTTATCCAGCTTTTCATAGTAAGGAGAAAGGTCTTCCTTCTCACCATATCTAGGAACATCGTGCATGCGCAGATAAGGTCTTGAATTTAACTCTAAAAATATACATTTTTGTTTATCAAAATCCACCGAGAGTGGCTCTTCTGCAATCACATCAATACCGAGGATATTGGCATCAAGATGGGTCAAGATCTTTTGTAATAATTCATGATTGTTTTTGGTGAGTGTTGATTTATCAATGATTTCAACAATACTTCCAAGTTTCAAAGCAATTTTATGATGCAGAAAAACTTGTTCATCTTTTGCTGGCACCGTTGATAAATCACGGTTACTAAGACTCAAGTGTTTGGTGATAGCTTTGTGATCTTTCGGAATTTGATAAATCGTAGGAGATAAATTCATTTCGGTACGAATTTTATTTTCTGTGTCGATCAATGTTGAAATATCATCCGTACCATTTCCAGTGATTGAAGGAGGGTAGCGTTGGATAATCGACATCACTTCGCCTTTTATGGTAACGATACGAAAGTTCCTGCCAGACAAATACGTTTCAATAATGCTTTTAGGCCACCATATTTTTACCATAATGCAAGCTTTTAACAACTGTTTATAGTTTTCAATGGGGAAGTGAGATCCGCGCGAATAACCACTCACATCTGGTTTAACACACACAGGAAAGCCATGCTCTTTAACAAATGAAAATGCTGCAAAAGGAAAAAAGAACATGCGGGCCTTTGCAGTAGGAATATTTAATGCTTCAAAGGTTTTTTTGCTTTGTTCTTTAGTCCGGATTGAGCGACGAACATTTAATGAATTGTAATCACTGCAGCCATTTAAGAATTTCTTTGCAATGATTGAATAGATAAATTTTTTCAATGACAGGCCTATATGTTTTGCACGATCGGTTACAACCGAACCTAATTGTACGGAATTTTACGCGAAATTAGTGATTAATTTAAGCAGCTTTTATTTAACTTGATAATGCCGTTTTACAATTTTGTAAAATACAAACGATTTAAAATCCTTTTTAGATGCTTTTCCACTAATAATTGCTAACTTTTTCATGTTTTTAACAATAAAATTATTTTTATAGCGTGACGTGTGTTTGGTATCCAATAAATGGATAGGCATTGGCGCGAATAAATTGATTTCTACAATATTAAATTTACCTAATACTAAATCTTTTTTACTGTCCGTTTTTACCGCCACTCGTGCAATTTTAAAGTGCGGTAATTGCAATAAATACGATTTTACCTTTAGTAACTCATCCGCACTAAATTCATCGGTTCTGTCTTTGTAAGTTGTGTTTGTATTGTGAACAGCATTGATTGGAAAGTCTTCATCATTATTGACAACTTCAGTAATACTAAAAGCCTCAAAATCTTCAAGATTATCTGGGTCCTGAATGGTAAATAACTCAAACTCTTTTTTACCTTTAGCTAGGTCTTGAACAATGTAATTGATTTTACTGTCTTTGAGATCATTACAGGCAGTATCAAAATCGTGAGCATTTTTAGCTACCTTAATGCCATAACTGTTCTGACCCCATTCGGGTTTTAAAAATACGGGATAAGACTTTGGTTTATTTTCAACATTTAGGGGAGTTTGATTTACCCGCCACTGCGCAGGTATTAACTCATCAATCTCTAATTTGGAATAATAACCTTTCTCGGAATTGAAGTATTTTGCATTTAACTGAAAAAAACGCCATGGTGGAATACCATGGCGTAAGGTCCAGAAAATGTAACTACTAATTAACTTAGTAACTAACATATTTATTAAAACAAAACCGTTTGATTAGGATTCTTTGCGATTTAAAAAAGCAACAATAATACCACCGATTAATATCGATAAAGCGGCATTAGCCAGAAACGTATCTGAACATTGACTGGTTGCTTCGATAAATACTGCTGCACATTCAGATGCACCTGAAACGGCCCATGTTGGGTGCCAACCTAATGGTGTAAACAGATGGAAGAAAATAGCACCGATCATCACACAAACAGCTAACAATGCCCCCCAGAAGTGTAATTGTCTGCGTTTCTTCCAAAGTAAGATAGGTAACAATAATAGGAATGCAGTAAACAATTCAGCCACTCCAACCGCATACTGTCCAAAACTCGAGAACAAGTCACCAATCGCCGGACTGATCACTTCACCCAACCATGTACCAATCGTACTAAAAATATGTGCAGGTTCTAAAGCCGTTGTATCAAACTTAAATCGTAAAGAATTTAAAAATACAAAAGATGTCCACGCTGCAAAAAGCCAACTGATTATTGCTATGATTACTTTACCCATTCTACTTCCCCTTTTCGATATATAGCGTACTTAATTATTCCGTCGTGCAATTATAATACATAACTTATTCAAAAACCTTGTATCATCTGGAAACTTTTAAACGCTTTTGAGTAACTAATAAGAGCTAAAACTTCAATTAAATGAAAAACATACATAAAAAAACCTTGTTCTATATTTTTATTTTATTGAATATTGGGCTCTTAATTTATGCCTATTTCAAGGGAAATTTGTTAGATATAGAGGCATTAAAAGCCTATTTAAGCGAACAAAACTTTGTTGTGTCTTATATTATTTATATCATAATTTTGATCATACGCGGATTGACTTTATTACCAGGCACACCATTTCTTCTTGCTGGAATTTATTTATTTACTATACCTCAAGTTTTTATCGCGATTCAGATCGCGATCGTTTGTTACTGCATCATCATTTATCGATTTTCCAGATCAATGAATTTTAAGATTCCAGAAAAAATACTGAGTTACGAAGAAAAAATTAAATCGAAAGAAATCCCAATTATATTCACCCTATGTTTTGTTCCAGGAATATCTATCAATGTCTTAATTTATTTTTTATCCATGATAAATATCAAACTAAAAAATATATTAATTGGTGTGCTTGCAGGAACGTCAATTACATCAATTGTTTATATTTCTTTGATTAAAGGCGTCTTTGAGTCAGTAACTTTTCTACCTGATCTGATAGCTTGGTTTGAAAGAACGTTTTAAACATTGAATAAACACTAAAAGACTTGTGCTGAGCACGCGTACTAAGCTTAGTCGAAGTATCTTGAAGTACACCCCGCCACTTTTATGCGGTTTTTACAAAACCTTATCCTTATCCTTTGGGCAAGCTAAAACAGTTGTTTCGAATGGAGTAGTAACTTAGGTCTGAATAAAGTCTACAACTTTAGCAACAACTTCTTTATTACGTAAGATTCTACGATGACCAAAACCTTGGGTAATAAGAATCTCGGCATTTTCCTTTAATTGATGTAGTTCAGTAACCTCTTCTATCGGAACTTCATGATCTTCTTCATCATGAATAAAAAGCAACTTACCATGATAGCTTTGTATGGTTTCAACAGGGGCAATATTTTCCCAATCCCACTTTACTTCAAAGGCATCAGCGTATTTATCGATTGCTGCTTGCTGCATGGCTTCTTTGGTCGCATCATTGAAATCAAAGACTTCAGAAAACAAGTCGATAATAAAAGAAACCCGAGAATAAGCGCCAATCAAGACAATTTTTGGCACATTTACTGCAAACTTATCCAGCGCTAGTAAGGTTGTACCTGTACCAAAAGAGTGCCCGACAATCGCATCTAAAGGGCTGTATTCTTTAGCTATTATGGATAATATCTGTGCTGCATCGAGCATATTTGTATGTGTACCAGAAGAATCACCATGCGCGGGTATATCAGCACCGACAACACGATAGCCTGCATTAACTAACGGTTTTATAATTTCTAAAAATTGTGTCGTTCTACCCGCCCAACCATGCGATAACAAAATAGTGGGCGTATTCTCATCAGCAGAACCATTATCCCATGTGCGTATGGCGATGTTTCTATCTTTAATATTTCTGTATATTAAATGTGCTTGCTCACGAATCTCCTTCTCACGCGCAGGTGGTCTAGAATTAGGTGGTTTCATAAATATTTTTAAGGCTAATTTTCCTGCTAATTTAGGAGATAAAATCCCTAAAATTTTGAAGAAAAAAGTCGTTATTGCAAAAAATACCTTTAGTGCTAAAGGCATATTTGAAGGTTTAAATGGATGATCTTTCTTCTGTGTCATTGTTATTATCTTTGATTAGATAGCCTAATTATCAGCTTTAAAAACTGCAGATTCCATACAAATATCAAAAAATTCGATCACCAAAATAAAATTCCTATAAAACGAGTTATCTTAAAGCCTAAGGTGTTTTAAATGAATCTGTTAGAATATTGGTACAACTTTTTCAAAACTCATCAACAAAAACAATGAAATACATTCTTTATCTCATGACTTTTATTTGCTTTGTATTCGCCTTTATTTTTGGTGGAGAGTATCTATACGAGCAAACGTATTCTGGCAATTATGAGATAGCAGAACCAAACAATGAAGCGCTTAATAAGGCACAACTCACGCAATCGACATCGCAACAAAACGATGTAGCTAAGCAAAGTCATATCATAAAAAGTACTGAATTAAATAATCAGCAGAAAAGCGCCAAAGCAATTATAGAAAAGACACCCCCCCACTTTTTGCCAGGTTTCGATTGGCGTTTACCTGAAAAGACCTCGGCATCCAAAAATTCAGGCTTGATTGCTGAAACAAATCACGGCGATGGAGTGATTGAAAATCGGTTTATCATTGTGCGATGGGATGAAAGCAATCCCTTACAAGGCCAATATGATTTTTCTAAATTAGCAACACATTTGAAAAGTATCGCACCGCAAAAAGCGTTGATCCGTTTAGAAGTAAATTCGAGTTGTGAAGCACCTAAATGGGCGTTAAAACAATTACGAGAAACAAAGACTAAGTCACTCATTTATTGGGATAAAAACTATCAAGCGTTGACCCAGCCTTTTATTCAAACCTTTGCTAAACGCTTTGCTGCGCATCCACAAATCATTGGCGTTCAGTTAGGTCTAGCTGATGGTGAATTTGGTGAAGCGCCAGATTCTTGTAATGATTACAACAACAAAAACGGCTGGGGTGAGTTCTGGATGTCACCAGAAGAGCGCAACGAGGCAGAGACGAATTTTGGCTTTACTCCCGATGTCTTCACCCAAGCGACGATTGCGAATATTGATATTTATGCCAACGCTTTTGGTCAAAACAAAAATAAACTCGCTTTTACTAATATCGGCACGCTGTTTACCTATGGCGAAGGGGCAGAACCCTATAATCAAAACCTTAAAACTATCGCTAAATATGTCATAGAGAATGGTTTAGGTAATCGTGATGGCGCAGTTGAACGATGGATGAGCTACACCGATAAAGTTTATGGTACTGAGTTTACAACCATGCCGGACGGCAGTTGTCTTATGGGTATGAATGAAGACTACATTCGTCAAATCGATGGACGCTACTGGGGTACAGAAAACGAATTTTACGGTAATAAAGATTACGTGATTAACGAAATGGGACCGGTAGAAAATCACCCGTATATTTTTATGATTAGTTCATTACGCGCTTTGCAAATGCGCAGAAATGCATTCTCTATCAGTGATATGCGTCAGATTGATCATCCTGATTATAAAACACAAGATTTCTTAAAATACCTTACTTTAACCTTTGCGAAACAATACGAAGACACCCCAGATGCTTTTGTTTTAATGGGAGAAAGATACATAGCCTCATATCGTCTGACCGATCAAATGGATGTCAATTGTGTACGTAATAATGCTCAATCTGTACCCGTTAGGTCATTCGGGCGCTGGTTGACAGAAAGCCCACAAAATACCCAAATAGAAAATAAACCAGCGATTAAGGTGACCATGCCTGCTTCAGAAAATTATTGGTATCAAGGTTATTATTTGCCTAAAGGTATAGATTACGAGTACTTTGCTAGAGAAGCCAAAAGTTTCGGATTTGAAGTAAATGATGATTTGAGTAAAACCCGCTGTGAGAATGGCTGTGAAGTTGAAGTTAAAGCCACGTTTAAAGATACTATAAAAACGAAGTTACACATCGAAGTCGCTGAAGGTATCAGCCAAGCGATTCAAACAGCAGGAGATAACACGATTAAAACCGTAACCTTTACTATCAAATCGACTTTTGCTAATCAAATGCAAGGCTTCTTTAAAGGTTCTGATTTCAGTTTACATAGCGAAAATACAGCGATTCCATTGATATTAATGCGAATGAATTTTCTTCACTAAGTGATTGATATGCTTAAAATCACAAACGCTATTTTTATTCCTGACGATGACATCGAACTAACGGCGATTCGCGCCCAAGGTCCCGGTGGACAGAATGTTAACAAAGTCTCATCCGCGATTCATTTGCGTTTTGATATTCGCTCATCTTCATTGCCCGAGTTTTACAAAGATTCATTATTGAAACTGTCTGATAGCCGTATCACAAAAGAAGGTGTGATCGTGATCAAAGCCCAGACACATCGGACGCAAGAAAAAAATCGCACTGAAGCATTATCTCGACTCAAACAATTAGTGCAAAGCGTTGGTATTTTAAAGAAACCTCGTAAGCCAACTAAACCCAGTCGCAGAGCAAAAGCAAAGCGCATGGATAGCAAAACTAAACGAGGACAAACAAAAACCCTGAGAGGAAAAATTGATAATAAGTATTAAATTATAAAATAAGGAGGTTGAAATAATTTCGTTGCGTAAGTATATTGCGTGCTATATATTCCACATCAAATATTACTAACTACTTGGGACTTGATTCATTTTCTAGATTAAAATATCCCAAATAGTTGCGCCAGGTTTACAATATAAAGTTGCGAGGATAAAGGGTTCCTAGTTTCTAGTAGCATGCTGAAACTTAAGAGTCTAGAAACCACTTTGTGTTGTATTCAAAACTAAGGGTCAGGCTGTCTTGGGTGCCTGACTCTTGGTTTTTTTTAAGTTCTTTCAAGGCTCCTTTCTTTTTGAGCTACAAAAAAACCATAATTATCAAAATAAATTCTTATGAGTAGGTGTAGCCTTATACTAAATACACTATTATTCATGCATCATTTTTAAGAATCAAACCTAGCTTAAATCAGGGACTGCTGCATGAAAACCACTACAGGAAAAACAATCTTTCTCAAAGATTACCAACAACCCGCTTTTTGGATTGATACGGTAAACCTTGAATTTGATCTATTTGAAGATCACGCCTTAGTAACCTCAACGGTAAAGTATCTAAGAAATCAAGAAGCAAGCCTGACAGACCTAGAGTTATTCGGTACTGAGCTAGAACTGCAAAAAATCAGCCTTAACGGTTATGAATTAAGCGAATCTGATTATTCCATTGGGGATGATGAACACTTAACGCTGACTAATCTGGCGGATGAGTTTAGCTTAGAAATCATCACTAAAATCTACCCGCAAGACAACAAGTCATTAGAAGGTTTATATCAATCCAGTGGTAACTTCTGTACTCAATGCGAGGCCCAAGGTTTCCGCAAGATTACCTACTTTTTAGATCGCCCCGATGTGATGGGTAAGTTTGTGACGATTATTCGCGCAGACAAAGACAAATATCCTGTGTTGCTTTCAAATGGCAATCTGATTGATTCGGGAGAAATTGAGAACGGTAAACACTACGCGGTTTGGCAAGATCCATTCAAAAAGCCTGCCTACTTATTTGCATTGGTTGCTGGTGATCTAAAACATGTGACTGATAGTTATACCACTACATCAGGCCGCAATGTAAAGCTAGAAATTTACACCGAAGCGCATAATATCGATAAATGTGATCACGCCATGCAGTCGCTCAAACGTGCGATGAAGTGGGACGAAGATCGTTTTGGACTGGAATACGATTTAGACATTTACATGGTCGTTGCTGTTGATGATTTTAATATGGGTGCAATGGAAAACAAAGGCTTGAATATCTTTAACTCTAAGCTCGTTTTCGCCAGCCCCCAAACTGCCACAGATAACGATTACATCAATATCGAAGCAGTAATAGGGCACGAATACTTCCATAACTGGACGGGAAATCGTGTTACTTGTCGTG